>JAZSKT010000165.1:0-4008 GCA_045534995.1 Candidatus Fimenecus sp. | reverse complement strand
GGTATCGGACAAAATTCGCCAAAAATTGGAGTTTAGAATGCAAATACAGCATCAGAGATGCTTTCTTATACTTACGAAAAATTATACGAAAAATATCATCCTTACTATATGTATCGTCAATCAAAATCAGCAGGAAGTCTTGAAAATGTTGGTTGGGCAAAGCCTAATACAGAATGCATCTACAACATTTTTATGATGGAAGCATGTCATACAATTCTTTCCTGTGGTGGTGGCGCTGTTACAAAACTGAAAGCACCAAACGGCGACGAAATTGAGCGTATTTTTAATTTCAAATATCCTTTTGAGTACATTTCAGGTTTCGATGAGTTAATTGAAAGAAAGAAAAGAATAACTGAATTTTACGGTACATATTCATTATAGAAGTGAGGTATTGTGAAATGGCAAATATGAATAATAAACTTGAATATATCAATGACAGAGCAGTATCTGACCCTGTGAATTTCATTGAGAAATGTGAGAAAAGGTATCAGAGTATCATTGACAAAATAGTTAAAAAAATCACAGAAGAAGACGGTCGAGAAATCATAATGCTTGCAGGTCCTTCTTCGGCAGGTAAGACAACAACTGCTAAAAGATTAAAGGAAGGACTTCAGGCTAAAGGTGTCACAACATATGTTTTAAGCCTTGATGACTTCTATCTTAACCGTGAGGATATTCCGTATCTTCCCGACGGTACTCAGGATTATGAAACCGTTCACGCTCTTGATTTGGACCGTCTGGAAAATGACCTTAATTCACTTTTACAAGGTGAAACCGTAAAAACTCCTGTTTTTGATTTTACAACAGGTAAGCGAAGCGATACAGAGTTTAATACTATTACATTAGGTCAGGAAGATGTTGTAATAATTGAGGGACTTCATGCTCTTAATCCCATTATTACGGAAAAAGTTCACGGTAAACTTCTGAAAGTTTATATAAATGTTTCTTCAAGAATTTATGATGAAAATGGCGACCTTGTTTTAAATAAACGAAATTTCCGTTTTCTTCGCAGAATGATTCGTGATTATAAATTCCGTGCAAGTTCTGTTGACAACACATATAAATTATGGAAAAATGTTACGGCAGGTGAGGATAAGTATCTTT
Source organism: Candidatus Fimenecus sp. (assembly GCA_045534995.1). Taxonomy (GTDB): domain Bacteria; phylum Bacillota; class Clostridia; order Oscillospirales; family Acutalibacteraceae; genus Fimenecus. The sequence continues at coordinate 2,904 of JAZSKT010000165.1, read as the reverse complement.
TCCCTTATCGTGACAACGCAGACATTAAGGGTAATACAATTCATCTGTATGAACCTTGTGTAATAAAGAATCAGGCATTACCTTTACTTCGCGGAAGTGAGGTTTCTGCTGAATTTCGTGAAGATGCAGAAAAACTCTGTGCATCTCTTGAAAGATTTTTTGATATTGATGAAAAAGAAGTTCCCGATGACTCGTTACTTCGTGAGTTTTTAGGTGAAACAAAATAAATACCCAAAAGGTGTGGTGAAATTGGCAGAAAAGAAGAGAAAAAGTCAAAGCCTTTTAAATGGTGCTCTCGTATTAAGTCTGGCAACTATTATTATTAAGGTAATTGGCGTAATTTATAAAATTCCGCTTTCCAATATGATTGGTACGGTGGGCAGAGGCTTGTTTGACTCAGCGTACAGCCTATATGTGCCTATTTATACAGTTGCAATGGCGGGACTTCCTGTTGCAATCTCAAATATGGTGTCAAAGGCAATGGCATTAGGACGCTATCGTGATGTTAAGGTAATCCATAAGGTAGCAAAGCGTCTTTTCTTAATGGTTGGTATTATAGGTACTCTTGCAATGTTTATTCTTGCATATCCTTATGCCTTGTCAGCTAAGAATATGGATATTATTCCGGCAGTATTGGTAATTACACCATCAATATTTTTCTGCTGTGTAATGTCAAGTTATCGTGGTTATTATAACGGACTTAGAAATATGACACCAACTGCAATTTCTCAGGTGCTTGAAGCAGTTGGTAAGCTTGTTTTCGGTCTTGTATGTGCAAAATGGGCAATCAGCTATGGTTTATCACGCTTTGAGGCAGGGCTTACAGTTTTTGGCCAGACTGCCACAACTGAGGCTGAAGCTTTAAGTGCAATCTATCCTTACGCCGCAGCAGGTGCTACTGCCGGTGTTACATTGGGTACTGTAATCGGTCTTGTTTATCTTATGATTCTTCATAGAATCAAAGGAGACAGAATCACAAAGGCTGAACTCGTTTCCGCACCAAAGCCTGAAAGTTCAGCTATAATTGCAAAGAAAATGTTCCAGTTTGCAATTCCTGTGGCACTCAGCTCCCTTGTATTCAGTATGACAAATCTCATTGACGCTATTACTGTTCAGAACAGACTTGAAACAGTTGTAATGAACAACCTGGATTTAATCAGAAATATGTATTCTGAACAACTTATCGGTGTTCTTGATGCCGATGTTAAGAATTTCCTTTACGGTGCATATTCCTTATCTCTCGACTTCAGAAACTTAATTCCGTCAATTACAATGACCTTGGGTATCAGTGCAATTCCTACACTTTCTACAGCATGGGCGATTAAAAATAAGAAATCGATTAAAGTTTCAATCGAATCAGTAATGCGTGTCACAATGCTTGTTGCTATGCCTTGCGGTATTGGTATGGGTGTGCTTGCTCAACCGATTCTTGCCGCATTCTATGGTAGCGGTGAGGCTGCAAGCGGTGTTTCAATTGCCGCACCTGTACTTACAGTTTATGGTTTTACAATCTTTCTGATTGCATTGTCACAACCAATGACAAATATGCTTCAGGCTCTCGATAAAACAAAAATCCCACTTATTTCAATGAGTGTTGGTGCAGTTGTAAAATTTGTTTCAAACCTTATTTTTGTTTCAATTCCAAGCCTTAATGTAAACGGCGCTGTAATTGGTACAGTAAGTTGTTATGCAGTAATTACAATAATTAATCTTTTTGCAATTCTTAAAACTACAAGAATCAGAATTAACTTCATTTCAGTTTTTGTAAAGCCAATTATATGTGGTGTGCTTTGCGGTGTGGGTGCTTATACCTCATTTGGTCTTTGTAATCGCTTTATTCCTGATTTCTCACTTGCAGGACATAACGCTAAAAACATACTTTGTTTAGGCGTTGCAATCGGTTTTGGCGGTCTTATTTACGTGATTTCCACACTTTTAATCAAGGGAATAGCAAAAGATGACGTAATTATGCTTCCTAAGGGAGAAAAAATTGCAAAAATACTTGCAAAATTTGGTTTTATAGAGTAAAATAAGAAGGTAAGTAAAATGATTGATAATTTTCAATTCAAAGAAAAATACAATGTATCGGATTTAATAGATATTGTTGAAATTCTTCGTTCGCCCGGGGGCTGTCCTTGGGACAGGGAGCAGGACCACAAGTCAATTCGTCGTGATTTCCTTGAAGAAACCTATGAGGTTATTGAGGCAATCAATAAGGATGATAAGGACTTGCTTTTGGAAGAACTTGGTGACGTTTTGTTGCAGGTTGTTTTTCATACCCAGATTGAGCGTGAAAAAGGCACATTTGAATTGTCAGATGTTGCTGACGGAATCTGTAAAAAAATGATTGAGCGTCATCCTCACGTTTTCGGTGATGTTAGTGCCGAAACAAGTGAGCAGGTGCTTGAAAATTGGGATGTAATCAAAAAGCGTACAAAACAGCAGAAGAGTCAGACAGAATCTATGCTTTCCATACCTCGTGAATTCCCTGCGCTTATGCGTGCCGATAAGGTGCAGAAAAAAGCGTCAAAGGTTGGTTTTGATTGGGATAGTGCCGACGGTGCTTTCCAAAAGGTGAGTGAAGAACTCACAGAACTTAAAGAGGCTTATGGGGAAGGAAATTCGGAGCATATTCATGAAGAATTAGGTGACCTTCTCTTTTCAGTTGTCAATGTTTCAAGATTCTTACATGTTGACAGCGAAGAAGCCCTAACAAATTCAACGGACAAGTTCATTGACCGTTTCAGTAAGGTTGAAAAAATGGCTCTTGAACGCGGAATGGATATGAAAAATACAGACTTGGACACATTGGACAAGTTGTGGGATTTGGCTAAAAAGGACTAAGCTCCTTTTAAGATAAAAAGAGAAAAAAATTTTTTGGAGGAATACACAATGAATAAGACA
>JAZSKT010000143.1:0-9513 GCA_045534995.1 Candidatus Fimenecus sp. | reverse complement strand
CCCTGCCATTTTGAAACATCTATTCCTTTATATATTGACATAAATTTCCTCCTTAAAAATTTAATTTTTTAGTGATTATTCTCTCGGTATTATTTTTTCAAATACTGCGTTAAGTCTGCAACAGTACTTTCTAAAGCACTTAGTCTTGCATCTACATATTTTTCTGTTGCAAAATATCCAGATGACATATCTTCAACAATTGTTCCTTCGCTATTTACTGTTAAGCATACAAATCTTTGCTCATAATTTTCATTATCTATGATACATGCATAAATTATTTTAGCATCGCCCAATGCTGAATTTATAATAAAAAGCATACCTTCACAGGCGGAATATTCCCAAAAGTTATCTAATGTAACAACAAAATCGTTGTTAAACCTGTCAATTATATATAAACCTTCAGGAAGTTCCCAAGCGTTGCATTCTTCTGTGATTTTTTTAATTTCCTTCTTGTCGTCAATATACTTTTTTATGACTTTATTCTGCACAGGTTTTTCGCTTTCGTCTGACATTTCGTTATCAAGATTTGTGATTTCACCCGAATCCCCTTTTTCACCTTGGTTGCCTTTTTCACCTTTTTCGCCTTTGAATGAGCCTGAACGAATAGCTTCCAACAATGCGTTAATTGAAAAATCATTGACCTTAGCAATAGAGTTATCCACATCAGCAGAATAATCAAAATCAAGACAGAATTTCTTTGGTTTAATCACCTGTATAGTCTGTCCATCATCATTTATTTTCACAATATTAAAATAACACTCCACACCTTTAAGCGAACTCATTGTTACAGGTATGTCATATGTGACCGTATTTGTTGCATTATCAAGAGAAAGATATTCTGTTCTCACTTTCGTTCCCATAAGTGAACGATATTCGATATAATATCTGTAATCACCCACATAAACAGGGGCAATATTAAACACAAGTGTTGTGGCATTATGTTCCCACATAACCCCGGCGTTTTCGTTAATTTCTTCTTGGTTTTCGGGACTTATATCAATAGAAATAATTTTATATTCCATGAATTTCTCCTTCATTCTTATAATAATTTTTAAGTTTTTTTGCGGTTTGTTCCAAATCGGACTTTATTTCATAAAATTTGTGAAGTTTTGTTTCCAATTCTTTTACCGCAGTATAGTCCCCCGACTTTTTTGCCCTTTCAATATCCTTTTTGCAACGGTCTATAAAAAATTGTTGCAATTCGACGTGATATTCGTATTCCTGTCCGAGTTCAAAAAGAGATGTTTTTTCAGTTTTCAATTTGTTCCCCCATATATACTTTTTTAATCTGAGATAAAAACTCCTCCGTTGAAGGAGGTTTTATTGCGTTGTCATAAATCAACACATACTTTAATGAAACGTCAAGTTTATTCTTTATTACACTAATTGTTCTGTATAAAGTCGAACGTGAAATATGATGTTTTTCCGATATATCGCCAATGGACATTTTGTAATACCAGTAGTCCCATGCGATTTTTCGTTCTTTTTCGGTCAACTCATTTTCTATTACACTTTTGACAACATCAAGCAGTTTTTTCTTTTTGTTGTACATAAGATACCTGACATTTTCTTTTGTTGTCTTAGCATCAACAAATTCAAAATTTTCCGTGAGATAAAAATACTCGTCTGTTGATATACGATACATCTGTTCAGTTTCGTAAAGCATAAAACTCCCCTTTCAAGTAAAATAAAAAACGCATATATTTTCATACACGCGTTTTTTTCGAACATTTGTTCGCCTTGCAATTATTATTGTAGCAACAAAATATTAAGTTGTCAAGAAAAATTTATTCACGAATATGACTTTAAATTTCAAATTAGTCCATATAAAAAAGACGGAAGCTATCATCTGCTTCCGTCTTTTTACAATGAATTATACAAAAATCATAGCAATAATCATGCCTATAACATTAAGGATTGAACTAAAAAAATCTAATATCGAATCCATAAACGTAATTTGGTCTTCAGGAATAAGTCCCGGCAGTTGCGCAATTCCTTCTGCAAATGTTGGAATGCACAATGCAAAAAGCATTACAATAAATAGTGCAACAGAGAAAAATTTTTTCATTAAAATCTTGTCCTTTCGTTAATTGATTTTTATAAACATAAGGCATAAAACCTTAAATAAATGTAAATTATATCTAATGAAATTTTAAAAAGTTTTATGAGAAACTATAAATGTACTGGAGGTGAAATAAATGATTTTCGGTAAAAGAAAAGAAAGAGAAAAGCAAGATAAAACAAGAAAAAAAATCGAAAAAATCAGTGCTGAAATTGCGGAAATCTGGAATAGTGAAAACAATACAAAACAATATGATGCAAATGGTTGGTATACAGGAAATCCCCAAGATTTTGAGGTGCCTGAGCAAGACCCCGACGACCTTTAAAATCAAGAAAAGGTGAAAACGAATTATACCATTTATTAGTGTATACAATTTTTTCAAAAAAACTCTTGATTTTATACCTATATTATGGTATTATCCTTACGGTAAGAATATTCGTAGTTTTTGAGAGAGTGGGGCAACCCGCTCTCTTGAATTTATAAGGACAATTTAATATTTTGGAGGTTTTATGAAAAAGAATACTGCTTCCGTGGTTTGGGATATAGCCAAACCTATTGCAGACGAATTAGGTCTCATTCTTTGGGATGTTAAATTCGTTAAGGAAGGTGCCAGATGGTATCTTCGAATCACTATCGACAAAGAAGATGGTGTCGGTATTGACGACTGTGTCAATATGCACCACGCTATTGACGGGCCTTTAGATGAAGCTGACCCTATTGAACAGGCTTATAATCTTCAGGTGCAGTCTCCCGGAATTGAGCGTGAACTTTGCCGAGACTTTCACTTTGACTGTTATTTAGGTGAAAAAATTCAAGTCAGACTTATCAAGGCATTTGAAGGCAAGAGAGAATACAAGGGTATTCTCATAGATTATGATAACGATAGCGTTACAATTGCCATTGATGAAGAAACTGAAATGAACATATTAAAAAAAGAAGCGTCTTGGATAAAGGCAGATGACTTTGGAGGATTTGAAAAAAATGAATAAGGAATTTTTTGAAGCTGTAGCGTTAATGGAAAAGGAAAAAGGTATTCAGGCAGATTACCTTTACGAAAAAATCAGCGAAGCAATTGTTAAGGCTGCAAGAAAAGACTACAACAACAAGGAAGTTGTTGCTTGTACAATCAACCCTGAAAAGTATGAAATCAGAGTTTTTCTTCATCTCAACATTGTTGACGAAATTATGGATGAGGATACTGATATTCTCGTTGAGGATGCAAAGAAACACAGAGCAGATGCAAAGTCCGGCGAAACTCTTGAAATCGACCTTGACACAATGCAGTTCGGCAGAATTGCTGCACAGACAGCAAAGCACGTTATCCGCCAGGGTATTAAGGATGCAGAACGCGGTCAGGTAATCAAGGACTTCCAGTCAAAAACAAAGGACCTTGTTACTGCAAAGGTAAGCAGAATTGACCCTGTTACAGGCAATGTTACTCTTGAAATCGGTAAAGGTACTGCAGTTCTTCCTAAGGGCGAGCAGGTTCCTGGTGAAACATTCACAGAAGGACAGCTTATCAAGGTTTACATCAGCGACGTTAAGGAAACAACACGTGGTCCAAGCATTATGATTTCAAGAACCCACTCAGGTCTTGTAAGAAGACTCTTCGAGCAGGAAGTTCCCGAAATTTACGACGGTATCGTTGCAATTCATTCTGTTTCTCGTGAAGCAGGTGTAAGAACAAAGATGGCTGTAAGCAGTACAGATGAAAATGTTGACCCAATCGGTTCTTGTATCGGTCAGCGTGGCGCTCGTGTTAACAATATTGTTGAGGTTCTCGGTGGCGAAAAAATCGACATTGTTAAATACAGCGAAGACCCTGCAGAATTTATCGGTGCAGCACTTGCTCCCGCAAATGTACTTAGTGTTGAAATCGTTGATGCAGAATCTAAAAAATGTCAGGTAACTGTACCTGACCATCAGTTATCTCTCGCAATCGGCAATAAAGGCTTGAATGCAAAACTTGCCGCAAAACTTACAGGTTGGAAAATCGACATCAAACCTGAAAGCGGTTTCTACGAGGGCTAAGACTAAAACGCTTAATGAAAGGAGACAAAATATGAAGCAGAAAAAAATCCCAATGAGAAGATGCAATGGCTGTAATGAACAAAAGCCAAAAAAAGAACTTATCAGAGTTGTAAAAAGTCCTGGTGGCGAAATCAGTCTTGACCTGACAGGAAAGGCATCTGGCAGAGGCGCTTATATCTGTGACAACATTGAATGTCTCCGAAAGGCAAGAAAATCACGCAGAATCGACAGAACTTTTGAAATGACGATTCCCGACGACGTTTATAACAGTTTGGAGGAACAAATCAAAAAAGATGATATCGGATAACTTAAGAGGATTTTTAGGTCTGTGCCGAAAGGCAGGAAAAATGTCATTAGGACATGATGCTGTGATAACATCAATTAAAAAACGTAAGGCAAAGCTTGTTATCACCTGCTTTGATGCCTCTGACAGACTGAAAAACGAAATGCAGGATGAATGTTCCTTTGATAACAGAAATATAAAATATGTAGATGTTTCATTCAATATGAAAGAACTTTCACTGTGCATCAATGCTCGTGCAGGTGTTATTTCAATTGATGACTGCGGATTTGCCGACAAACTTCACAGTATTATAACGGGAGGTTACGAGAATGATTAAAAAGTACAAAGTACATGAAGTCGCTAAAGACTTTGATATTCAAAGTAAATTTATTATAGAAAAACTTTCACAACACTTTGAGGGCGAAAAGAAATCTCAAACTGCTCTTGATGAAAAAGAACTTGATTTTATTTTTGACACAATTACAAAGGAAAATTCTGTTAAGAGTTTTGATGAGTATTTCAATGCTATTCCACAGGAAAAGCCAAAAGCTGAACCAAAGAAGGAAAAAGCTCCTGAAAAGAGCAAAAAAGACACAAAATCTGTTGAGAGCAAAAAGCAGAACACTCCTGCGCCTGCTCCACAGCAGCCAAAGAAAAAGGAAAAAGATCAGAACAAGCCTATGCAGGCTCGTACTAAAGGCGAAATGCGTCGTATTGACACAAGAGCAAATTCTTTTGACGCGGAAAAATATAACGAAAAATATGAAAATATTGCTCCTGCAAACGCTCACCAGAGTGACAATATGGTGAAAAAGCAGAAGCTCAAACAAAAGAGTCAGCAGTACCGTAAGCAAGGTATGAGAAGCGGTAAAAAGGAAACTGAAGCAGAAAGACTTAAGAGAATTGCAGCAGAGCGTGCAAAGAAACCACCTGTAATCACAGTTGGTGACGAAATCACAGTTGGTGAACTTGCTTCTCGTCTTAAGATGACTGCCGCTGAAGTTATCAAAAAGCTCTTTACACTCGGTATGATGGCATCTGTTAACGAAGTTATCGATTATGACACAGCAGAAATCGTTGCAACTGAGCTTGGTGCAAAGGTTAGCCGTGAAATTGTTGTTACTATTGAAGAAAGAATTATTGACGATTCAGAAGACGATGAAGAAAATCTTGTAACTCGTGATCCTGTTGTAGTTGTTATGGGACACGTTGACCACGGTAAGACATCACTTCTTGACGCTATTAAGAATACAAATGTTACTGCAACTGAAGCAGGTGGTATTACTCAGCACATTGGTGCTTACAGAGTAAACCTTAACGGTCAGTATATCACATTCCTTGACACACCTGGTCACGCTGCATTTACATCAATGCGTGCTCGTGGTGCTCAGGCTACTGACGTTGCAATTCTCGTTGTTGCCGCTGACGACGGTATTATGCCACAGACTATTGAGGCTATTAACCATGCAAAAGCTGCAGAAGTTGATATTATCGTTGCTATCAACAAGATGGATAAACCTGGCGTAACAGTTGATAAAATTATGCAGCAGCTCACAGAACATGGCCTTGTTCCTGAAGAATGGGGCGGTGATATTATCTGTGTTCCTGTTTCTGCAAAGACACATATGAATATCGACAAACTCCTTGAAAATGTTCTTCTCACAGCAGAAATGAGAGAACTTAAGGCTAATCCTAACAGAGCTGCTAAAGGTATCGTTATCGAGGCTCGTCTCGATAAGGGTAAAGGCCCTGTTGCAACACTTCTCGTTCAGAATGGTACACTTCATTCAGGTGACATTGTTGTTGCAGGTACAGCAGTTGGTCGTGTTCGTGTTATGGTTGATGATAAACATCGTTCACTTAAAGAAGCCGGTCCATCTGTTCCTGTTGAGATTATGGGTCTTGACGAAGTTCCACAGTCAGGTGATGTGTTCAACGCAGTTTCTGACGAAAGACTTGCTCGTGAACTCGTAGAAAAGAGAAAGCAGGAAAAGAAAGAAGAACAATTCAATCAGTATCAGAAAGTTACTCTTGATAACTTGTTCTCATCAATCAATGCAGGTAAAATCAAGACTCTCAACATTATCGTTAAGGCTGACGTTCAGGGTTCTGTTGAAGCAGTTAAGCAAAACCTTGAAAAACTTTCTAATGAAGAAGTTGCAGTTAAAGTTATCCACGGCGGTGTTAGTGCAGTAAGCGAATCAGATATTATGCTTGCAAACGCATCAAATGCTATTATCGTTGGTTTCAACGTTCGTCCTGACCCGGTTGCTACTGAAATTGCAGAGCGTGACGGCGTTGATATGAGAATGTATCGTATCATTTATGACTGTATCGAAGAAATTGAAGATGCTATGAAAGGTATGCTCGCACCTAAATTCCGCGAAGTTCTTCTCGGACGTATTGAGGTTCGTAATGTATTCAAACTTTCATCTGCAGGTACTATTGCAGGTTCTTATGTGCAGAATGGTAAGGTTATGAGAAATGCACAGATTAGAGTTGTCCGTGACGGTATCGTTATTGCTGAAGATTCAATTTCATCACTTAAGAGATTTAAGGATGACGTTAAAGAAGTGGCTTCAGGTTACGAATGTGGTATCGGTCTTAACAAGTTCAACGACGTTAAGGAAGGCGACATTTTTGAAGCATTCATTATGGAGGAATATAGAGACTAATGGCAGGATATAGAGTAGGAAGAGTATCGGAAGATATTAAACGCGAAATCGTTGCCATTATCCGTGAACTTAAAGACCCACGAGTTAGAGATAAATTTCTCACAGTTGTTCGTGTTGATGTAAGTTCTGACCTTTCCTATGCAAAGGTTTATGTCAGCTCAATGAGTGGCATTGACGATGCAAAAGAAGCTGTTAAGGGACTTCCATCAGCAACAGGTCTTATCAGAAGAGAGGTTGGCAGTAAATTGCACTTGAGAAAAACTCCTGAACTTAAATTTATTGCCGACGATTCTGTCCAGCACGGAATGGAAATATTTAAGAAAATCGAAAGCACAGTTATAACTGATGCTGACGATAATGAGGATGAATAATGAAAAAAATTGGGGTAAAAGAGTGTGCTTCACTCTTAAAGGAATTTGATAATTATCTTATCCTTTCACACAGAAATCCCGACGGTGACACTCTTGGCAGTGCATTTGCACTTAAAAGAGCGCTTGATTTGTTGGGTAAAAAGTCAATGGTACGCTGTAATGATGAAATTCACCCAAAATTTTCGTATCTTTGGGAAGAACTCCCTAACAGCGAAATTACCTTTGACAAAATAATCGCAGTTGATGTTGCCGATAAAAAGCTTTTAGGCGAAGAATTTGAGGCAAAATACGGTGACAATGTATTTTTGTGCATTGACCACCATATGTCAAACCGAGAATATGCCCAAAATATTCTTTTAGAGGACAGAGCGGCGGCTGCAGTTGTAATTTATGAAGTTATCTGTCAGTTAGGTGTTGAAATCACACCTGAAATTGCAAGTTGCGTCTACACGGGACTTGCTACTGACACAGGTTGTTTTATGTATTCAAACACAACACCTACTGTCCACAGAATTGCGGCTGAGGTTATGGAAAAAGGTGCTGACTACACACTTATTAATCGTCTTATGTTTGAAACAAAAACTCTCTCATACATTAAACTTGAGCAGATGGCAATTGCATCTATTGAATCGCACTTTGACGGCAAATGTGCTATTATGACAATCACGCAGGAAATGTTCCGTGAAAGTGGCTCAAATGCAGGTGAATGTGACGGAATCGCTTCTATTCCAAGAAAAATCGAGGGCGTTAAAATCGGCGTGACAATCCGTGAGCAGACTAACGGAAACTACAAGGTTTCTATGAGAACTGTTGAGCCTTATGATGCAGCAAAAATCTGTGCGAATTTCGGTGGTGGCGGTCATAGTGCGGCAGCAGGTTGTGAATTTGACTGTTCACTTAATGAAGCAAAAGCAAAATTACTTGAAATTATAAAGGCGGAATTTTAATGACAGGCATAATTTGTCTTGACAAACCCTGTGATATGACATCCTTTATGGCAGTTAAAAGAGCCTCCCGTATTTTAGGTGTCAAAAAAACAGGACATACAGGCACACTGGACCCTATGGCTACCGGTGTACTTGTTATTATGTTGGGACATTGTACACGTTTTATTGAACTTCTGCCTGAACATAAAAAAAGTTATACTGCAAGAGTAAAACTGGGTATCACAACGGATACACTTGATATTACAGGCAAAATTTTGAATGAAAAACCTGTTGATGTAACACTCACACAGTTACTTTCTGTGTCAGAAAAATTCAAAGGTGACATTTTGCAGACACCACCTATGTATTCTGCCTTAAAAAAAGACGGAGAACGCCTTTACGATTTAGCAAGAAAAGGCATTGAAATAGAGCGTGAGCAAAGAAAAATCACCATCCACAAATTAGAAATCTATGATTTTGACGGAACCCAGTTTTCAATGGATGTTACTTGTTCGGCAGGTACATATATCCGTTCACTTTGTGACGATATTGGCAATGAATTGGGCTGTGGTGCGGTGATGACGGAGCTTCGTCGTACTGAAGCCAATGGTTTTGCCATTGAAAACGCAGTTGCTTTAGAAAAATTGGAAAAACTCGTAAGTGAAAACAATGCCCAGAGTGTCATAACTTCGGTTGAAAATGCACTTATGAGTTATCCTGAAATTACAGTTACAAAGCCTCAGGCTAATCGTTTTCATAATGGTGGTGCGCTGGGTTATGAAAGACTTCACGGTGAATACCCCGTTGGAATTTATCGTGTTTACTCTCCTGAAAGAAAGTTTTTAGGACTTGGAGAAATATTGACAGAAAAAGGCGACCTGCGTGTTAGGAGGGTGCTGATAGAAGAATGAATAAACTTGCATTGGCACTGGGCACCTTTGACGGGTTGCACAGAGGCCATCTAAATGTTTTAAATGAGGCAAAAGCGTTTTCTTCAGAGGGCTTTGTCCCTGCTATGCTTATGTTTGACGCTCATCCTCAAGCAATACTTAAGGGTGTTGCCCCTCCACTGCTTATTACTAAAGAGGATAAAGAGGTTTTTGCAAGACAAAACGGAAGTTTGCCTGTGCGTATAAGTTTTGAGGATATTCGTAATCTCTCTCCT
>JAZSKT010000135.1:0-2967 GCA_045534995.1 Candidatus Fimenecus sp. | reverse complement strand
TATCTTGATGATATAAGCACAAAAAATCTGTTGATACATAATAATCAGGTATCGGGAATTATTGATGTGGATTGGATTGGATATGGCGACCCACTCACTTTTATTTCACTCACCAATATTGCTTTGCTTGATATGCAGTATGATACTGATTATGTGGATTATCTGCTTAAAGAAATGAATGTAACAGAAGAACAATATAAAGTGTTTTTGCTATATTCACTTATGTACTGTGTTGACTTTATGGGTGAAAAAGGAACGACTTTTAACGGCAATAAAGTTGAGGTTGATGAAATTAGTATAGAAAGACTTAATGAGGTTTATAAATTATTTTTTGAGTTGTTCATATAATTTGAAATAAAGTTTATATTTATAGAGAGTAAAAATGACTACTTTCATTGAAAGTAGTCATTTTTATTAAATATTCACATCATCTTCACTTAATTCAAGTTGAGGTAGCATGAAATTAGGGTAACCAAATGCAGACATTAAATTCATTACTGATGTTTGAACATAAGGATAAAATGCTTGCATTGTTTCAAGATGTATCTTTTTCTTGTCTTCTCCATCATATGAGAAAAAACCAAGTATTTTAAATTCAAATTTAAAGTCAACTTGTTCGTCAGGAGATTCCATATAAGTTTCATAAGCACAAATACATTTTTTATTATCTTCGTCATAATTAATAGATGTGTTAAAGGTGCTATTTATATCAAATGGTCCGTCCTTTTCAACTCTTTCATTTGAAAAATTAACTTTTATAACTTTACTTGCTTCAAAATTTACCATTATTAAATATCCTTTCAAAAAACTATTGAGTAAAAGCTTTCGCTGGTGAATTAAAATTTTTATATTGAATAATTGTTACTGAATCTTTTTTAGAGGGTGTGGTGCTTTGAACAATAGAATTTTCTTTAATGGTTTTCAATATCTCACCAGTTAAAGTAATTAGATTTTCCTGTAAACTGTAAGATTCTTCTGAAACAGTTAAACCCAACTCTTTTTTTAAGGCGTTTTGCAAAACTTGAGAAAAATTAACGTTTTTTCTTTCTGCTAGAGTATTAATCCATCTAGGAATAGAAAGGGTTTTTTTTGTAGCCTTTTCTCCGTATTTTTTTGCATATTCTTCCATGTCTAAAAGAACTCTGTTAATAAAAACTGCGTTTTCGAAATCTTTTAAATCGAAATTATTAGATGGTGATGGTACATCTTCTCCATCTTCTATTGCTGATAGAATCCATCCAGATGCGGCATCCTCCGCCATTTCAAGTGCTTCCTCAAGAGTACTGCCCTGTGTTATACAACCAGGTAAATCTGGGAATTCTACTGTATAACCTGCTCCTAATTCATACGGATAAAAAATAGCAAGATATACTAACTTCATATTAGTCACTCTCATTTCTTATGTTCAATCTAACTGTGCTTGTCGACGTATACTTTTTTCGGTTTGTGGGTCAAGGTCTCCACTATGGAAGGGTATTGTAACCTTTCCCTTTTTTGTTTCATGTTTGTAATGTCGATGACTTCCTTTTTGTTTATGAAAAAACCAACCATCGTCTTGTATAATTCGTTCCATTTCTATTGGCTTTAGCGGCATATCACACACCCTTTAACAAAGTAAAGAAATTATACGTATAATACGTATAATTAAGTGTACACCGTTTTTTCAAATTTGTCAATACTTATAAAATCTCATTCATAGTTTATTCATTTCAATGTTATTTTATAATAGTTTAAATGTTTTTATAAAATTATTCAAAATGTGTGCTTGACTGCATTTTAAAATTATTGATGGATTTCTACTTTGCACTTTATTCCTGCATTTTTATGGAAAAAGTGCTTATACTACAATTATGCCTATAATTTTTATTTCCTTTGTCAATCTTTTGTCAAATTAACTATTGAAAAATCGAATAAGTAATTGTATAATTAGCAGGATAGGAAATTTTCCGTAAAATATGAAAGGAGTTTCATTTTATTATGATTAACTATTCACATGAAGTTGAAAAAATGTGCTGTGTTAAAAAAGGACCTCACCACGGTCCTGCTCCCATCCCTGAAGAGGGCAAATGGGTAAAGGCTTATGAAATCAAAGATATTTCAGGCTTTTCACACGGCATCGGTTGGTGTGCTCCTCAGCAGGGTACATGTAAGCTCACACTTAACATTAAAGACGGCATCGTTGTTGAGGCTCTTGTTGAGACTCTCGGTTGCTCAGGTATGACTCACTCAGCTGCTATGGCTGCTGAAATTCTTCCAGGCAAAACTCTTCTTGAGTGCCTTAACACAGACCTTGTTTGTGACGCTATCAACACAGCTATGAGAGAAATCTTCCTCCAGCTCGTTTACGGTCGTTCACAGTCTGCTTTCTCAGAAGACGGTCTTGTTATCGGCGCTGGCCTTGAAGACCTTGGTAAGGGACTTCGTTCACAGGTTGGTACAATGTTCTCAACACAGGCTAAGGGCGTTCGTTATATGGAAATGGCTGAAGGCTATATCACAAGAATGGCTCTTGACGCTGATGACCAGGTTATCGGTTATGAGTTCGTTAAGCTCGGCAAGATGATGGAAGATATCCGTCACGGCACAGATGCTGCAACAGCTCTTAAGAACAATACAGGCTCATACGGTCGTTTTGCAGATGCTGCAAAGTACATCGACCCAAGAGAAGAATAAGAGAAGGAGGATATTGTAATGGCTAATGATGTAAGATTTGAAGGCAAAGAAAGACGTATGGCTAAAATCGAGAAATGTCTTGCTGAATACGGTATTGCTTCTCTCGAGGACGCAAAGGCTCTTTGCGAATCAAAAGGTATTGATGTTGAAGGCATCGTTAAGGGTGTTCAGCCAATCGCATTCGAAAATGCTGTTTGGGCATATACACTCGGTGTTGCACTTGCACTCAAATCAGGTGTAAAGACAGCTTCTGAAGCTGCTGCAGTTATCGGTAAAGGTCTCCAGGCTTTCTGT
>JAZSKT010000021.1:0-2932 GCA_045534995.1 Candidatus Fimenecus sp. | reverse complement strand
GGACATGTAAATCAACGATATTCTTGTACATAACAGGACACCTCCAAATATCTGTTAATATTTTACTACATCTCAATACATTATTTCAATAAATTTTAAAATATATTTAATAAAGTTGTTCACTTTTTTTATAGTTTATGTTAAAACACTGACAATTTATTTTTGGAGGTACACAAAAATGAGAGGTATAATCACCGTAGTAGGTAAAGATATGGTTGGTATTCTCGCTAAAGTTTCAGGTGTTTGTGCTGAAAACGGCGTTAATGTTATTGAAGTTTCACAGTCAATTTTACAGGATATGTTCTGTATGATTATGCTTGTTGATTTTGAAAAGGCAAACGTTTCTTTTACAGAATTTTCAGACAAAGTTACCGCTATCGGTAATGAAATGTCACTTTCTATTCACGTTATGCACGAAGATATTTTTAATTCAATGCACAGAATATAAGTAGGTAATAAAATGATAAATACACACGATATACTTGAAACTATAAATATGATTCAGGATGAAAATCTTGATATCAGAACAATTACAATGGGTATTTCACTTCTTGATTGTTGCACAGGTGATGCAAAATCGACTTGTGATAAAATCTATGAGAAAATGACAAGAAAAGCCCAGAACCTTGTTAAAACAGGTGAAGATATTGAAAAGGAATACGGTATTCCTATTATCAATAAAAGAATTTCCGTTACACCAATTTCAATGGTTCTCGCATCCGGCAAAGGAGACCCTGTGATGTATGCAAGGACTCTTGAAAGAGTCGCACAGACAGTTGGTGTTAACTTTATTGGTGGTTATTCTGCACTTGTTCAAAAAGGCTTTGCCGCTGGTGACGAGGCTTTAATAAGAAGTATCCCTGAAGCACTTAATGTAACAGACCACATCTGTTCATCTGTTAATATCGGCTCGACTAAAGCAGGTATTAATATGGATGCCGTTAAGATGATGGGACAGATTATCAAGGAATCAGCAGAGGTTACCGCAAATAAAGGTTGCATCGGCCCTGCAAAACTTGTTGTTTTCTGTAACGCTCCTGAGGATAACCCATTTATGGCTGGTGCTTTCCACGGTGTTGGTGAGCCTGACTGTGTAATCAATGTTGGTGTATCAGGTCCGGGTGTTGTTCGTTCAGCAATTTCAAAAATTCCTGATGCAAATATTACTGAAATTGCAGATATGGTTAAGCGTACTGCTTTTAAGATTACAAGAATGGGTCAACTTGTTGCTTGTGAAGCTTCAAAAAGACTTGATGTACCATTCGGTATTGTTGACCTTTCTCTTGCTCCAACTCCTGCAATCGGTGACTCAGTTGCATATATCCTTGAAGAAATGGGACTTGAACAATGTGGTGCACACGGTACAACTGCTTGTCTTGCACTCCTTAATGACGCAGTTAAAAAAGGTGGTGTAATGGCATCTTCACACGTTGGTGGTCTTTCAGGTGCGTTTATCCCTGTTTCTGAAGACGCAGGTATGATTGCGGCAGCTACAAGTGGTGCATTGACAATTGAAAAACTTGAAGCAATGACTTGTGTTTGCTCTGTTGGTCTTGATATGATTATTGTGCCGGGTGATACAACCCCAGAGGTTCTTTCAGGCATTATTGCTGACGAGGCAGCAATCGGTATGGTAAACTCAAAGACAACTGCAGTAAGACTTATTCCTGCTATCGGTAAGAATATTGGTGATACACTTAATTTCGGTGGACTTTTAGGCTATGGTCCTGTAATGAAATTAAACACAGCCTCCCCTGCTAAATTTATTAATCGTGGTGGTCGAATCCCAGCACCATTACAGAGTTTGAAAAACTAAAATACAATAAAAGATTAAGGGTAGTAACTTTTCGGTTACTACCCCTTTTTTGTCAGGATGCTGATTTTAATTTCTTTTCGTTTACTGCTTCCTGGTTGTATGAGGTTTCGAAGATTCTCTCTGCAAATATTGCATAGCCTTGCTTTGGGTTATTTACAAAAACGTGTGTTACTGCGCCAACAAGCATACCATTCTGGATAATTGGACTGCCACTCATACCTTGCACAATTCCACCTGTTTCACTCAACAGTTTCTCATCTGTAACTTTTATAATCATATCTTTATTTATAGATAAAGCATTCGAATAAATTTTCACAATTTCAATGTCATAATATTTCGGTCCAGAATTATTAACAGTACATCTAATCTGCGCCTTGCCTTGTCGAACTTCATGTCTTACAGCTACTGGAATTTCTTCGGTTTTGTCTGAAAAAGAATATCCATATATTCCTGTTTCATCATTAAGCAAAAGCGTACCTTTGTTTTCCCGTGAAAGTATGCCACATAATTCTCCAACGTTTCCAAATGAGCTCCTTCTTAGTCCACTAAGTGAAATTTCTGTCATACTTCCTGATTTCATTGGCATTATTTCATTTGTATCAATGTCATAAATCGGATGTCCAAGACCTGCAAAAGTATTATTTTTCGTGTTATAAAATGCCACCGTACCAAGTCCGGCTGTGCTATCCCTCACCCAAAGTCCTGCCTTATATTTTCCGTCTTCCACACTCTTTACTGTTTTGAATATAATATCTATTTTTTTGTTACCTCTTAATAAAGAAATCTTGATTTCATTTCCTTTACTTTCTTGTAAAATTCTTGATAAGTGAGTTGATGATGTTATCTCTGTATCATTGACAGCCTTCACAATGTCACCGACTTTCATTCTTGCAACTTTTCCTGGACAAACAAGTCCGAATTCTGTTTCAACATCTTCAAAATCAACTATAATTACACCATCGGTATACAGCTTTATTCCAAATAACTCTCCACCAAGTATTACACTCTGCCTTTTAGAATTTGTTATTATCGTGTTTTTTACGGGAATAATATTTAAGAAATTTATTTCAGTTGCATTTTTTGTCGCCTTGACAGTATTGTGAACGACATCTGTCT
>JAZSKT010000116.1:0-1528 GCA_045534995.1 Candidatus Fimenecus sp. | reverse complement strand
TGATGCAGTAAAATCAGGAAAAATTGATTAATTATTAAAAAACTAAACAATAACTATATAGAAGGAATGAATATCTGTTATGCTTAATGCAGAAAAAACACTTGAAAAACTTGTTGCTCTTTCAAAGCTCAGATCTTTTTTTTACGTAGTCAGTTAAATCTACCTCGCACTTGCAAACACTTGGGACTATGGCCCTTTAGGTGTTGAACTTAAAGAAAATATCAAAAAAGCCTGGAGAAAGAAATTTATCCAGGAAAACAAATATAATGTAGGTCTTGATTCAGCAATTCTTATGAATCCACAGACTTGGGTAGCTTCCGGTCACTTGGGTGGCTTCTCTGACCCTCTTATGGACTGCTGTCAGTGTAAAACAAGACACCGTGCAGACAATCTTATCGAAAACTTTGACGGCACAAATGTTGCAGGTTGGTCAAATGATGAAATGGCAAACTACATCAAGGAACATTCAATTCCTTGTCCTGATTGTGGTGCTCACAACTTTACTGACATTCGTCAATTCAACCTTATGTTCAAAACATTCCAGGGTGTTACAGAGGATTCAACATCAGAGATTTATCTTCGTCCTGAAACTGCTCAGGGTATTTTCGTAAACTTCCAGAATGTTCAGAGAACAACAAGAAAGAAAGTACCTTTCGGTGTTGCACAGATTGGTAAATCTTTCCGTAACGAAATTACTCCGGGTAAATTCATCTTCCGTGTTCGTGAATTTGAACAGATGGAACTTGAATTCTTCTGCAAACCGGGTACAGACCTTGAATGGTTCGATTATTGGAGAAGTTTCTGCCGTGATTGGCTCTATTCTCTTAACATTAAGCCTGAAAATCTTCGTCTTCGTGACCATGACCCTGAAGAACTTTGCTTCTATTCAAAGGCAACAACTGACTTTGAATATTTATTCCCATTCGGTTGGGGCGAGCTTTGGGGTATTGCTGACAGAACTGACTATGACCTTTCTCAGCACAGCAATACAAGTGGTAAAGCACTTGAATATTTCGACCAGACAACTAATGAAAAGTATATTCCATATGTTATCGAGCCATCATTGGGTGTTGAGCGTCTTTTCCTTGCTCTCTTAACTGAGGCTTATGACGAAGAAGTTGTGGATGCAGAAAAGAACGACACTCGTGTTGTTATGCATTTCCATCCTGTACTTGCACCTGTTAAGGCTGCAGTTCTTCCTCTTTCAAAGAAGCTTGGCGATAAGGCTGAAGAAATCTATGAAACACTTTCAAAGTATTTCAATGTAGAATATGATGATGCAGGTTCAATCGGTAAGAGATATCGTCGTCAGGACGAAATCGGTACACCACTTTGTATTACAGTTGACTTCCAGACTCTTGGTGATAAAACAACTTAAACAGATAACTGCATAACAGTTCGTGACAGAGATACAATGGAACAGGTAAGACTTCCTATCGACCAGTTGGTTGAATATATTTCAAAAAAATTGGAGTTTTAAAATGGCAAAATCACTTTTGCATATTGTCAATCCTATCGCAGGTAAGCG
>JAZSKT010000198.1:0-3465 GCA_045534995.1 Candidatus Fimenecus sp. | reverse complement strand
TTACCAGTTTGTCTTCCTAAGACCGCTTGGCCTCCGACTTGTATTTATGGCAACTGACTACACAACATCTCCTGTTTCATTTAAAGGTAAAATCATTTATGCAATCGGCTGTGGTGTTCTGACTTCCCTTATCAGAATTTTCGGTTCATTACCTGAAGGCGTTTCTTTCTCAATTATCATTATGAATATTCTTGTTCCTCATATTGAACATCTCACTACTGCAAGACCATTCGGTGAGATTAAGGAAAAGAAAAGTAAGAAGGAGGCAGAAGCAAAATGAAGAAATTCGATATAAAAGAAGTTCTCGTTCCGACAGTTTCGCTCTTTCTTATAAGTGCTGTTGTTACACTCTTGTTGGCTGTGACAAATTCAGTAACTGCTCCGAAAATTGCACAGTTGCAGATTGAAACAGAAAATAAGACAAAGGTGGCTGTCCTTGCAGATGCTTTTGAGTTTTCAGATGCAGAAACAGTAAGTCTTGATGGCGTTGACTATACATATTACACAGGTCTTGACAAAGATAAAAATGTTGTTGGTTATGTATTCACAACATCATCAAAGGGTTACGGTGGCGATATTATCACAATGGTTGGCGTGAAAACTGACGGTACAATCAGCGGAATGGATTTCCTTTCTATTTCCGAAACTGCAGGTCTTGGTATGAACGCTGATACTGATGAATTTAAAAATCAGTTTGTCGGCAAGTCAGGAGAAATCGGACTTAATAAAAATACACCTGCCGACAATGAAATTCAGGCACTTACAGGTGCAACAATTACATCAAAGGCAGTTACAAATGCAGTAAATATAGCATTGGAACTTTTTGAGGAGGTGAATAACTGATGGCAGAAAAGAAATCTATTGCACAAGAGTTTTCAAAAGGTCTTATTAAAGAAAATCCTGTTTTAAGACTCGTTCTCGGTACTTGTCCTACTTTGGCTGTTTCAACATCTGTTGAAAGTGCAATCGGTATGGGCCTTGCCGCATCAGTTGTTCTCGTTTGCTCCAATATTGTTATTTCAGCAATGAGAAAGGTTATTCCGTCAAAGGTTCGTATTCCTGCTTATATCGTTATTATTGCAGGTTTCGTTACATTGGTTCAGATGCTCGTTAAAGCATTTTTACCGCAGATTGACGAAATGCTTGGTGTTTATCTTCCTCTTATTGTTGTTAACTGTATTATCTTAGGTCGTGCAGAGGCTTTTGCAAGTAAAAATACAGTTCTCTATTCAGCTGTTGACGGCTTGGGTATGGGTGTTGGCTTTACAGCGGCACTTCTCCTTATGGGTGGTATCCGTGAGCTTTTAGGTGCGGGTTCAATTGCAGGATTTACAGTTTTACCTGAAGCCGTTCCACCAATGACAATTTTTGTTTTAGCACCGGGCGGTTTCTTCGTGTTCGGTATTTTAATTGCTCTTGCAAATAAGGTTGCAGAGCGTAACGGTAAGCCAAAGGCAGAACTTAAAGGCTGTTCTGCTTGTCCTATGGCTTCAACATGTACGCTTGTTGGTTCAAAAGATGCGTGTAAGGAGGAAGCGAAATGATTAAAGTATTTTTAGCAATTCTTCTTACAGGTATTTTAACTGACAACTATATTCTTTCAAAGTTCCTTGGTATTTGTCCTTTCCTTGGTGTTTCCAAAAAGGTAAATACTGCTGCGGGAATGAGTGCTGCCGTAATTTTCGTTATGGTACTTGCTACTGCAGTTACATATCCGATTAACACATTACTTGTGAATAATGATATGGCATATTTGCAGACAATCGTTTTCATTCTTGTAATTGCTGCTCTCGTTCAGCTTGTTGAAATCATTCTTAAGAAATATATGGTTTCACTTTATAATGCACTTGGAATTTATCTTCCACTTATTACAACTAACTGTGCTGTTCTTGGCGTTGTTCTTCTCAATGTTGAAGAAGGTTATACATTCGCTGAATCTATCGTTTCTTCACTCGGTGCAGGTTTAGGCTTTATGGTTGCTATGCTTATGTTCGCTGGTGTCCGCGAAAGACTTGAGGGTGCAGATATTCCAAAAAGTTTACAGGGACTACCAATTACTCTTGTTTCAGCATCTCTTGTTTCAATGTCATTCTTAGGCTTTACAGGACTTGTTGACGGCATTTTCAATTAAGGAGGGAATAAGATGGATATTTTAACTGCTGTTGTTATTGTGGCTGTAATCGGTCTTGTTCTCGGACTTGGACTTGCAGTTGCATCAATCGTTTTTGCTGTTCCAAAGGATGAAAAAGCAGAGGCTGTCCGTGAATGTCTTCCGGGTGCTAACTGCGGTGCTTGTGGATTTTCGGGCTGTGACGGTTATGCCGATGCTCTTGCCAAAGGCGAAACCGATAATACTGCACTTTGTTCACCGGGCGGTAATGCCGTATCGGCAGATATTGCAGCTATTTTGGGACTCCAGGCAGGTGAGGTTATGCCAGAAGCAGCTGTTGTGCTTTGTATGGGACATAACGAAAATGCAAAACTTAAATATGATTATCAAGGTGTTGACAGTTGTCGAATGGCTTCACAGCTTTATAGCGGACCAAAAGAATGTGTATATGGTTGTTTAGGTCTTGGCGACTGTGTTGCCGCTTGTCCTTACAATGCAATTCATATCTGTAACGGTGTTGCGAGAATCAATCCTGTTGAATGTCGTGCTTGTAAGATGTGTGTAAACACTTGTCCTAAGGGACTTATCGAAATGATGCCACTTCACCGTATTACCGCTGCTGTGCTTTGTAAAAACCACAACAAAGGTGCAATTACAAGAAAAGAATGTACTGCAGGATGTATCGGTTGTATGAAGTGCGTTAAGGCTTGCGAGTATGACGCCGTTAAGGTTGAAAACTTTGTAGCACACGTTGATTATCAGAAATGTATCGGCTGTGGCGAATGTCATAAGGTTTGTCCTGTTGGCGTAATAGACCTTGTTGATATGAAAAAGGTATAAAACAAAAGTAAATAAACAAAAATGAGCCAACACAGAAATTCTGCGTTGGCTTTATATATAAATATCAATAAATTGGAGTTTGTGGGAATAGAACAAAACAAAAAAGATGACTGTCACCGGGATGACAGCCATCTTTTTTTATGAGAAAAATTATTATGAAAAAACAAATTAAGCGACTTCGTATGAAGTCTATATATTAAAAATTTCTGTGTGGTGGGAAATAGGGATTGGTGTTATACTTTTATGAAAAAGGAAAGGGAAAATTTGTTGGGGATTGGAAAAACCCACCACACAGAAATTATGAACAAACTAAAGGGAACTTTGTTCTGCCTTTGTTTTGTTGTGGCTATATAATAACACTAAAAAACAAAAAAGTCAAGCATTTTTGCACAATAAAAATGTTAAATATTTGTTAATATTGCACAAATAAAGTGTAAACAAAAAACATTGCAGGGTGTGTAATAATTTTTAGTCGAAAAATTAGATTTTGTGTAATATGTACAAATAACTGCTTA
>JAZSKT010000217.1:0-5478 GCA_045534995.1 Candidatus Fimenecus sp. | reverse complement strand
ATGTTCTTACAGGTGAGGAAATAAAAAAAGAGTTAGAACTTATGAAAAAGTTTAATATCAAATCTATCCGTACATCTCACTATCCACCTGACCCAACACTGTTAACTCTTGCAGATTTAATGGGCTTCTATATCATTGATGAAGCAGACATCGAAACTCACGGTGCGTGGGATATTAAGGCTCCAGCAGGGGACAACTGTCTTATCAGCCATGACCTTAAGTGGGAAGGCAGATATGTTGACAGAGTTAGTCGTATGGTTTGTCGTGACAGAAATCATCCAAGTATCACAATGTGGTCACTTGGTAATGAGGCTTGGGGATATAATTGTCAGGACTCTTGTTATGACTATATCAAGAACAGTGGTTCAAAAATCCCTGTTCATTATGAGAGTGTAATTACTACAAAACGATTTGCTTATGATGTGATTTCCGAAATGTATCCTGGACAGGAAAAGGTTGCAAAAATCGGTGACCAAACATTCAAAGATAAGAGATATTTTGAAAAACCATACTTTATGTGTGAATATGTTCACGCAATGGGTGTTGGTCCCGGTGCAATTGAAGAATATTGGGAAAGTATCTATGCACACGACAGCCTTATGGGTGGTTGCGTATGGGAATGGGCTGACCACGCTGTTTACCACGATGGAACAGATAAGTATAAGTATCAATATACATATGGTGGCGACCATGGGGAAGAAAAGCACGACAGCAACTTCTGTGTTGACGGTATGCTTTATCCCGACAAAACACCACACACAGGTGCATATGCTATCAAGGCTGTTTACAGACCAGTGAGAAGTAAGCACATCAGCGGAAAATGCTTTGAATTTACTAATACAAACAGATTTAAAAACAGTAAGTATTTAAAGGTTATCTGGACTCAACTTGTAAACGGTATAGAAGTTAAATCAGGGGAGTTGAGTCTTGATATTGAGCCTATGCAGACAAAGACCTATGAGATTCCTTATGAAGATTTTGACACTGCAAAGGACTGCCACATTAATATTGCATATTATGACGGTGATAATCGCTGTGCTATGGAACAGAGCGTATTGAGTGATGCAGCAAGATTTACAAAAGGACTTTCAATACAAGGCAAATTCGCAATTTCAGATGAAAATAATATGCTTACAGTAATATTTGATAACGGTAGCATTATTTTCGATAAAAAGACAGGCGAACTTGTAAGCTATAAAAAGAATACCTGTGAATTTATCAATACAAATCCTGCAGGCGGTAAAAAAGGCCTTATTCCAAACCTTGTAAGAGCGTCACTTGATAACGATTCCTATGGTCAGAAAAAGCCTTGGGCTAAAATTAATCTTCACGAGGCTGATATTGTCCTCAACGACTTCCGCTATGTTGATAAATCAATCTATGCTCTTGTTGGTGCGTCATATTCAATCAAAAAGGGACTTAAAAAATATTTCCGTGCAGACGTTGTTTACAAGATTTTTGGTAACGGACTTATTGAGGTTGAGAGTAAGCTTGATAAAGCATTATTCGGTTGTAATCAGCTTCAGCGTTTCGGTGTAACGGTTGAACTGGATTCGGAGTTTAAAAATATTGAATTCTATGGCAGAGGTTCTGATGAAAAAATGGAAAACATTTGCGATATGAAGGACCACGCATATATCGGTATCTGGAAAACAACAGTAGAAGAAATGCACGAGCCATATGTTATGCCACAGGACAACGGTAACTGTGGTGCAGTTAAATACCTTAAACTTTCAAATGAAAATGGTAATGTTTTCACAGTTTATGGTCAGCCGAAGTTCAGTTTTTCTGCTCATAACTATACACAGCAATCCCTTCATAATGCGAAACATCAGGAAGACCTTGAATTTGTAAATTCAACAGTTCTTAACCTTGATGGCTTTATGAGAGGTACAGGTACAAATACTTGTGGACCTGACACACTGGAAAAATACTGTATTAAGACAGATAAGCAACTTGGTTTTAAATTTGCATTTAAGGGTGAATAATTATGTTGGAATATAAATGGTTTCCTGCGGGAGTTATTGACGACTCTTTTCGAAATCTAAGAATTGAAGTTTTCGTAAAAGAACAGGGTGTACCTGAAGAAAATGAGTTTGACGATTACGACTTGCAAGTACCTCATCTTGTAATCTTTTCAGATGGTGAGGCTGTTGCAACGGGTAGATTTATCCCTTACGGTGAAGATACAGTTAAAATCGGCAGAATTGCAGTTAAAAAAGATAAACGCGGTTTGGGATTAGGTGAAAAAATTGTTCTTGAACTTTTGCGCAAATCAAAAGAAGACGGAGCAAAAACAGTAAAATTGGGAGCTCAAACTCATGCCGTAGGATTTTATGAAAAATGTGGATTTAATCTTTTAGGTACACCTGAGTACATGGAAGAAAATATTCCTCATTACGATATGATTTTGAATTTTTAAAAATTCTTATTAAAAAACAGCCTTGATTATGAAAATCAGGGCTGTAATTTTTTATAACTTACCTTTATTTTTTATATATTCCTTTGGTGTAATGCCGAATTCTTTTTTAAAACAGGAAATAAAATAACTTTCCGAACAGAATCCGAGAGCATATGCTGTGTTCCCGATTGATGTATCTCTGTCAAGCAATTTTTTTGCTGAGTCAAGTCGTCGTATTTTTATATAGTTTGTAACAGTAACTCCTGTTGTCTTTTTAAATAATTGTGACAGATAATCCTTTGACAGATTGCTGGTTTTTGACAGGTCATCAAGTGATATTTTGTCGTGGAGATTCTTGTCGATATATGTGACACATTTTCTTATAGGTGACGGGTAATTGTGCTGTGTTTTTATTGATTTAATCATTTCCGTGATTTTAAAACTTGCATTGACAAGATAACTAAGAATATCACTTTCGTTGTCAATTAAGTCAATATCACGGATGAAGCTGTCGCTGAGGTTATATGCTTCCATTTCAGGTAGACCGCCTTGAATGGCATATCGTGTTGCAATAGTAATGCAGCTTACTGCCCAATATTTCATCTGTCTTAAGTTGTCTTCGGAAAGTCTGCCTGCTACAATTCCGCTGTTAAATAAATCATTAAGGCATTTTCCTAATCGTTCTGTATCTCCGTGCATAATACACGAGAAAAAGAGAATTTCATTCTCATATGATGTGTGAGATTTTTTGTTTTCCCTTTCCCAAAATTCCATATTATCTTTTTCACTTGGCAAAATTTCAATGCTTTTTAAATATTCCTTCATTTTAATCACCAATCATAGAATATCATCATTTCAGATGTTTTTACAACAATATTCTTATATTTTTGTAAAGATTCCGATATTATCTGAAAAACACTTGACAGTTGAATGCACATTCAATTATAATAACGATTGAACAATCTTTCAACTGAAAGGAATATATTTATGCCAAAAAATGAATATATATGTGATTGTAATATGGTTCACGTAGAGATGGTAAATGACACGCTTTCAAAAATGCCTGAAAATGATATTTTATGTGGACTTGCAGGTTTTTTTAAGATTATGGGGGATACGACAAGATGTAAGTTGCTTTTTGCGCTTTTGCAGTATGAAATGTGTGTCTGTGATTTAGCAAATGTACTTTCAATGACTAAATCTTCTGTTTCACATCAGTTGAGCAAAATGAAGGATGTTGGACTTATTAAATGTCGCAAATCAGGAAAAACAGTATATTATTCTTTGGATGATGGTCATATTCAGGAGATTTTTGAAGTTGGTTTAAATCATATTAACCATAAACACAGTAGGGGAAATTTATGAAAACAGAAAAGAATATTTTAATAGCATTTATTCTCAATTTATCTTTTTCAATATTTGAGTTTATAGGCGGAATTTTTACAGGAAGTGTTGCTATTCTTTCAGATGCAATTCATGATATAGGAGATGCCACAAGTATTGGATTTTCATATTTTCTTGAAAAGAAAAGCAAAAAACAGCCTGATGAAATATATACCTACGGGTATTCACGTTTTTCCGTAATGGGTGGTGTTATCACAACTGTTATTCTGCTTTTCGGCTCTGTGGTTGTTATTTATAATGCAATTATAAGAATTATTCGTCCTGTGGAAATTAACTATAACGGAATGATTATTTTTGCCGTTGTTGGAACGGTTGTTAATTTCTGTGCTGCCTATTTCACAAAAGATGGTGACTCACTAAATCAGAAAGCTGTAAATCTCCATATGCTTGAAGATGTTTTAGGGTGGATAGTAGTCCTTATCGGTGCTGTGATTATGCGATTTACGGATACAACCATTATTGACCCGATTTTGTCAATATGTGTTGCAACATTTATTTTCATAAATGCATTGAAAAATTTGAAGGAAGTACTCGACTTGTTTCTTGAAAAAATACCACATGATATAAGCATCGATGAAGTTAAGGAACATATTATGGGGATTGACGGAGTGATAGATGTCCACCATATTCATATATGGAGTATGGACGGAAACAATCATTATGCAACAATGCACGTTGTGTCTTATGGAGATGCTCATAAAATTAAGGATAGCGTTAGAGCAGAACTTCGTGAACATGGAATATGTCATGCAACTCTGGAACTTGAAAGTGAAAATGAACATTGTCACGAAGAAAATTGCCATACTCACTTTGAAAATTCGTCAGGTCATCATCACCACCATCACCATTAAGGATAATATTTATGAAAGAAATTGATTCAATAGAATTTGTAAAATACTCAAAAACTGAAGAAATGCTTAATTCAGGAACACATTTTATTGGGGCAATAATGGCATTTTTTGCAACTGTACTTTGTGTTGTGCGTTCTGTTTTTGTTAACAGAATGGACTACCTGACAATCGGACTTGTATATTGTCTGTCAATGCTTTTTGTGTTTGTGTGTTCGGCAGTATATCACGGACTACCACTTAGCAGAGCAAAAAAAGTAATGCGAATGATGGACTATACTGCAATTTATTTTATGCTTATAGGTACGATTACGCCATATATGCTGTTGTCGGTAGTGCATGTAAATTATGTACTTGGTTGGACACTATTTAGTATTTGTCTGATGGCAACAGTTATTTCAATTATATTGACACTAACAGCTTTCAGCAAAACAAAGGCAATAAGAATGATTTTATATATCGTTATCGGGTTTTGTGCATTTTCCTCACTTTTCGTGATTGGGGACAAGGTTGACCCTGTTGGAGTAAAATATGTCCTTGCAAGAAACGGAGCGTATATCGTAGGTCTAATTCTCTTTGCAATAGGCTCAAAGAAAAAGTATTTCCACACAATATTCCATATCTTCGTAATTATCGGCGCAACAATTCATTTTATAAACTTATATAAATTCGTTTTTGTTTAAAGATATTATAATATTATTTTTATATATTATTTATAGTATGTAATTTTTACATAGGTCATTTTATAAGGGTGATTCACGAATCCCCATAAAAATAATGCGTGATAACCGATTCGGCTATCACGCTTTTTTATAACTTTTTATC
>JAZSKT010000125.1:0-6740 GCA_045534995.1 Candidatus Fimenecus sp. | reverse complement strand
TACTTTTTTAGCACCCTTAAAAATGTTCAGTTTGAACACCCCAAGAAAATTAAGTCCAAAGAATATTACTATAACACCTGTCACAATATCAACAATGGTTTTATATTCATTAAGAAGTCTGCCGAATGTACCCGCTAATGCTCCCATAAGAACAAAAACTATTGTAAATCCAAGTATAAAACCTAAAGCATTTTTAACTGTTTTTTTAATGTTTCTTTCCTTACCACCAGCAAAATATGAAATGTAAAGCGGAATCATAGGCAACAAACAAGGAGAAATAAAAGTAATTATTCCCTCAAGAAATGAAATAAAATATTGCATATCAGCGCCTCCTTTATAATAGCCTACTGATTTATATTATACTCTACTAAAAATTTTCTGCAAGATATTTTTCTGCATAATGCACGGCAACGGCTCCGTCTGATACTGCAGTTACAACCTGACGAAGAGCTTTTGTGCGCACATCACCAACTGCATAAACTCCGGGTATGTTTGTTTTTGTTGACTCATCGGCAAGAATATAGCCGTTTTCATCAAGTTGAACTGCCTTATTGAGAAATTCTGTTGCAGGCTTTCTGCCAATGCTGACAAATACACCGTCACAATCCAAAGTCGATATATTTCCTGTTTTCACATCTTTTATTTCCACACCTGCAACTCTGTCGTTTACAATAAAGCTGTTTACTTTACTGTTCCAGATAAATTCCACATTTGGAATTTTCAGCAACATATCATGATATATTTTTGTAGCTCTCAGTTCATCTCTGCGATGAATAATATATACTTTCTTCGCAAGCTTGGAAAGGTATAAGGTATCTGCAACAGCAGAATTTCCGCCACCAACAACCACTACTGTTTTATCCTTATAAAATCTTCCGTCACAATGAGCACAATAGTGAACTCCTCTGCCAATTAAATCCTGTTCATTGTCTATGCCAAGTTCACGTGGATTTGCCCCTGTGGAAATGATTACGGATTTTGCAAAAATTTCTCCATCGTTTGTGATGATTTTTTTCACTTTGTCCGAAAAATCTACTGATATGACTTCAGCATATTCTGTTTTTGCACCGAAACGCTCTGCTCCTTGTTGCATTTTCATACCGAGAGTAAAACCGTCAACGCCCTCTTCAAATCCGGGATAATTATCTATATCCCCTGTCAGAGTCATCTGACCACCTGCGGACATTTTCTCTATAACAACCGTATTAAACCCTGCACGGGAAGCATAAAGTGCTGCTGTATATCCTGCGGGTCCTCCGCCTAATATAACTATATCATAAATATTTTTCATAGTTACCCTTCTATCATTTCAAGAATTTTGTGTTTTGGTTTTGCTCCTGCCGACTGATTTACAATTTTTCCGTCTTTTATAACCACCAGCATCGGAATACCTGAAACTCCGAACGCCTGTGATAATTCAGGTTCTTCGTCAACGTTGATTTTGCCTACAAGATACTGCGGATTTTCCTCTGCAATCTGGTCAACTAAAGGAGATACCATACGGCAAGGTCCACACCAATCTGCATAGAAATCAAGTAAAACGGGTTTCTCGCTGTTTTTAATTAAATCTAAATTGTTTTTATTTACTTTAAGTACTGACATATTCACTACTTCCTTTCTTTATTTTGTGTCTTTATTATATCCAACTTTAAATGGTATTTCTGTGACAAAGTCACAAAAAACACACTTCTCTTGATTTTTCGTTACTTGTTATAGTAAAATAAAGTTGAAAAAGTAGTTTTTACAATGTAATGAGGTGTAAAAATGAGTTATAATTCTTATTATGAAAAATATTTTCCTTTCTGGAATAACCTTAATGAAACAGACAAAAAATACATCTGTGACAATACAGTTGAGGTGCATTTTGAAAAGGAACAACCCGTTCACAATAACAATGAATGTTCGGGATTGTATATTGTAAAAAACGGCAAATTGCGAATATATATGCTATCGGAAGAAGGAAAAGAGATTACACTCTACAGACTTTCATCAGGTGACATCTGTATGCTTTCTGCCTCCTGTGTATTACAAAGCATCACTTTTGATGTATATATTGATGCTGAAATTCCAAGTGATTGTTATATGATTAGTGGTTCAGCCTTTAATGCTGTCAGCGAAAAAAATCCTGATGTTAAAATCTATGCCCTTGAAACTGCAGTTTCCCGATTTTCGGATGTTATGTGGATAATGCAACAGATTGTGTTTATGAGTATGGATAAGCGACTTGCCATTTTCCTGCTTGACGAATTACAAGGAAAAGAAACAAACACAATTACAATGACTCACGAACAGATTGCCCGACATTTAGGCACAGCCCGCGAGGTTGTCAGCCGTATGCTTAAGCATTTTGCAAATGATGATATAGTTGATGTAACGAGAAAAGGCATAACCGTTACAGACAAAAAGAAACTGCAAAATCTTGCATATTAAAAATTATAATTTATACTATGTATGTTGAAAACTTATAATATAATTACACAAAATAAATAGTGTTATACAAGTTTTTAACCCCCTCGGTAATTGATAGGTTACCAAGGGGTTAAAATTGATTTTAGTGGCATTTAAAAGCTATTTTATTCTATCCAATGTTCCGGCATTTCGTATATATCAATACTACCTTTTTTAAAATTATTCTTTTTTTCAGTTTCTCTTGCTTTTTTTCTTACTTTTTGTTCATCATAAAATGCTCCAAAATGTGTTTTACCTTCGTTATAAATTAGTACATATAAATATTTCATTATATAATCTCCTTTACAATTTAAAAATCTTGTGATACAATATTGATAACAGTTAGGTGTTACCAATACTGTTTACACTTTTAAGTTTTTATCCCTTGAACAAGAATTCAATCTTAAAAGTGATTTTCTTTAAGCTCTGTATTAACTGCAGGGCTTTTTTTATTACTTTCAAGAGTGTCACCCCCTTATTCAAAGGGTATCTATGTAAACTCGCCTAACCGAGAGAAAGAGTGTTTATAAAAGTGTTAGCACTCTTGTGCTTACACTTTGTATTTACTCATTCTCGCAGTTAGACAAATTTGTCAAGGGAATCAGCACAAAAAGTTTTTAAAAATTTTCGGGATAAACAGACACCAACTAATACAAGAAACAAAGAAAAATTTTAAAAAGTTTTTTGCCACTTTACTAATTTGGCGAACTGTGACACAAAAACCAAAGTGAAATGAAAAGGCCGCAACCCTGAAAGGTTGCAGCCTTTTTTATTTTTTTGCTAATATTATAATCAAAAATATTGTTATTGGAACTATTGCATCGAAAAATAGTAAAAGCGAGGTGAAATTCACCTCGCTTTTCAACACTAATATAGTATCCAATCTTTACGTTTTAGCACTTTTATAACATTCTTAGCATCTGGAAGTGTAATAACAAAGACTCTTTCATCCTTTGTGAAAATATTCAAATGTATATCATCAAATTGATAATGGTCAATGTCTTGCACTAATATTTCATCCAATGTATATGGTTTTTCATCAAGGCACAAACAAACGATACCCGCTTCACAAAAATATATGTTTCCGTTTTTGACTTTTCCATTTCCGAGATTGAAATTTCCGTTTGTTTTATAAAAAATAGGAGAGGTTATCTCTTTTTCAAATTCCACATACTTTTTATCCATAATCTTTTCATAAACAAGAAGAAATACGAACAATAGAAGATAGAACAACAATCCTCCAAAAACTGATATTAAAAGAGCGTCATCCATTTCTAAATATCGTAGCAGGAAATATGAAATTAAACCAAAAAAGAATCCTGTAATTGCAGATAAAAGTGCTTTGGGTCTCATAAAATCACCTCGTTCAATTTACTATAACATATTCACTTTCAAAAGTAAATCTTGCGGTATATTTCTCCCAGAAATACAGATAATAACAACACAATTTGTAATTTAAGGAGAAATGAATATATGAAAGCAACTGGGATTGTGAGAAGAATTGACGATTTGGGAAGGGTTGTCATTCCTAAAGAGATTCGTAGGACTATGCGAATCCGTGAAGGAGACCCATTGGAAATTTATACTGCATCTGATGGTGAGGTCATCTTTAAAAAATATTCGCCTATCGGAGAATTGTCGGAGTTTGCAGGACAATATACGGATGTTCTTTACAGGGCAACCAACTTACCTGTTATAATTACTGACCGCGACCATGTTATTGCAGTTTCCGGAATGCCAAAAAAGGATGCTACGGACAAACGCGTTTCGACAGAGCTTGAAACTCTTATGGAAAATCGTGAAAACTATATTGCTTCGCCTGAAGCAAAGGCACTTTATCCGTTGGCTGACAAAGAAAAGGAAGCAGGACTTGCATTTCCTATTATCGGCGGTGGCGATGTGGCAGGTTCAGTTGTTTTAATGCTTAATGCTGATGGTAGTATGCCCACACAGACAGAAATTAAGCTTGTGTCCGTTGCAGCATCTTTTTTAGGTAAACAAACCGAAGAGTAACAAATAAAAAGGACCTAACTCAACGAGTTAAGTCCTTAGTTTTTATTATTGAGTTTTAATTAATAAGAAATTTTGTACTCTGTAATAACCTGAATACCAACCTTTGCACCTTCAATTGATGAAAGAAGAAGTTTTGCATCAAGACCAAGAACACAAGGAGCATTAAGGTTAAGTGCAAGAAGGTTACCTGTTGCTTTGTCAACTGTAGCAACTGTAGTTACATTTTCATAAACGATATTGATGTTGGTGAGAGCAAGACCCGGAACAGAACCAATAGCACCTGTAATCTGGCTTTCTTCAATAACACCTGAAATAGCACCTACACCGTCAGCATTTGCTTTTGGGTTTGTAGCATTCTTTGCAACAACTGTTATAACATATGTATTGCCCTTGTCTTCACAAGTAATCTTCTGAATTCCGTTAAGTGTAAGAGCAGTTGCATCAGGAAGGTCTGATTTTTTCCAATTTTCATTCTTAACTTTGATTGATGCCTCATCCTTAGCCATGAACATACCCATAAGAGTAGATGCAACGCTTGAAAGTGCGCCAGCTTCAACAATACCCTTGTAGTTGATAGCGCCGTCTTTTACACGAATAACAGATGTTGACTTTGTTCTTGCATTTGCAACAGCTTTTTTATAGATATCAAGAGCTTCCTGCTTTGAATCAGTTGCACCTGCAGTAGGTTTTTCTGCATTGTTGTTACCTGCATTATTGTTACCTGCATTGTTGTTATCTGCTGTTGTGTCGTCATTTGCAGTTGTGTCGTCACTTGCTGTTGTATCATCACCGACAGTTGTGTCATCACCTGCAACCACATCATCACCAACAGTTGTGTCATCACCTGCAACCACATCATCACCAACGATTGGGTCACTATTTACAACGTTGTCGTCAGTATTAACTGAATCATTATTAGCCGGTCCTGAAACAACAGTTGTTTTTCCAGCCATACCCACATAAGTGAATGCTATTGAAACCACACTAAATGTAATCACCAAAGCAAGCATAACCGCAATAGATGACATAAATACATTTCCAAATTTTTCTTTTTTAACATTAGACTTTTCAGATTTTACCTGATATTCTTCAGGTGTTAACTGTTTTTTTGCCATTTTCTTTAACCCCTTTCAAAAGTTAAACATTTACTCTTTTACTTTACAACAAAATGCAAAAAAAGTCAATATAAACATAGATAATATATGTATTTATTCTTAATTTGGTCATTACTCTGTTAATTTTTAGTATTGTGTTAAAGCGAAAATTATGATATACTTGCAGACAGAATGGATAAACAGGAAACTGTAAATGATAATGAAATTTTTAAATATTTATTATATAGAGGCGTAAATTAAATGGCAGATTTGAAAGGCAAATTATTCAGTTTAAAGGCGGCAGTTCAGATTTTTGGCCAATTATTAATTATTATGGAACCAAAAATCGCTTATCACAAGTATCTTGAGAAAAAAGGCGAACAGAAAAAAGCGGATGAATTCGGTTTTCCTGCAGTAAAAAAATGGGCAACTTTTATAACAAAGGTTGCGAAAATGAACATCACTGTGAACGGACTTGAAAAAATACCCACAGACAGACCTGTTCTTTTCACACCTAATCATCAAAGTTATGCCGATATACCGCTTTTGCTCCATGTATTAAAAGACTATAATGTCGGCTTTTTGATGAGAAAATCACTTAATAATTTCTTTGCCATTGAGCAGATAAGTCGTATTATCAAGTGTGTCCCAATTGACCAGGATAATCCTCGTGACAGTGCGCGAGGACTTCAGAAAACTGCCGAACAAATTAAAAACGGACTTTCAATGGTTGTTTTTCCTGAAGGAAAAAGAGGTTATTCAAATACACCTGATGTATTTTTTAACGGTGCATTCAAAATTGTGCAGAAAACAGGCGCAACTGTTGTTCCCGTATATCTTCACAATGTTTTTAAGGTGTTTGAAGGAAATGACTGTACCATTACTCCTACTGATGTTAGTGTAACTTTTCTTGACCCAATTGATACGGCCGAAATGACACGTGATGATGTAAAACAGCTTCATGACAAAGTTTATAACATCATTCTTGACGAATCAAAAAAACACAGCGATTGATTCGAAATATTAAACCTTATATTTTAAGCAGTCCATTTAATAGGGACTGCTTTTTATTTTGTTTGGTATATTGAATAAACAGATATTTTGTTGTCTAATAATTATATATTTGTAGATTTGGAGGAAAATATATGAAAAAAGGAATTGTTTATGATAATTCAAAAAAAGCTT
>JAZSKT010000016.1:0-1836 GCA_045534995.1 Candidatus Fimenecus sp. | reverse complement strand
CCTGCACCAAAGTCATTACAACGCTTAATAAGTCTTGATGCTTCTTCATTTCTGAAAAGACGCGGAAGTGTTCTTTCTTCAGGAGTATTACCTTTCTGAACTTCTGCACCACAACTTTCAAGTGACTGAAGTGTATGTGATTTTGAAGAACCTGTTGCACCACCGCAACCGTCACGACCTGTTCTACCGCCAAGAAGAATAACAACATCTTCAGGCTGTGGAACTTCACGGCGAACATTTCTTGCAGGAGCAGCAGCAACTACTGCACCAATTTCCATTCTCTTTGCAACATAACCATCGTGATAAATTTCATCAACCTGACCTGTTGCAAGACCAATCTGGTTGCCATATGATGAATAACCAGCAGCAGCTGTCTGAACAATTTTTCTTTGTGGAAGTTTACCTTCAATTGTTTCATTAACAGGTTTTAATGGGTTTGCGGCACCTGTAACACGCATAGCAGCATAAACATATGAACGACCTGAAAGAGGGTCACGAATTGCACCACCGATACATGTTGCAGCGCCACCAAATGGTTCAATTTCAGTTGGATGGTTATGAGTTTCATTTTTAAAGAGAAGAAGCCATTCTTCATCTTTACCGTCAACATCAACCGTAATCTTCACTGTACACGCATTAATTTCTTCTGATTCGTCAAGTCTTGGGAGTTTCCCTGCCTTTTTAAGCACCTTAGGAGCCATTGTAGCAATATCCATAAGGTTAATTGGTTTTGTTCTGTTAAGGTCTTTTCGAGCATCTAAATAACGTTCCCAAGCCTTTTGAATATACTCGTCATTAAACTTAACTGAATCAATTGTTGTAAGGAATGTTGTATGACGACAATGGTCTGACCAATATGTGTCAATCATTCTAATTTCTGTAATTGTTGGGTCTCGGTCCTCTGATTTAAAATAATTCTGACAGAATTTAATGTCATCTTTATCCATTGCAAGACCGTATTCCTTAACAAAATCTGCTAATTCATCATCATTAAGACCACAGAAACCGTCAAGAGTTTTAACAGTTGTTGGAATCTCATAATCAACTGCAAGAGTTTCATATGTATCAAGAGTTGCTTCACGGGATTCAACTGCATTGATTACATACTTTTTAATTTCAGCAAGTTCTTTTTCTGAAACATCACCGTAAATTGCATAAATCTTTGCAGTTTTAACGAGAGGTCTGTCCCCTTTTGAAATAATCTGGATACACTGTGCAGCAGAATCAGCACGCTGGTCAAATTGTCCAGGAAGAAATTCAACAGCAAAGATAGTTGCATTATCATCAGCAAATGTATCAGTAACAATATCAAGCTGAGGTTCAGCAAATACTGTCATTTTTGTGTAATCAAACAATTCTTTATCAATATTTTCAACATCATATCTGTTAAGAATACGAATGTCTTTTACAGAATCAATAAGGAGAAGAGAATTAATATCAGAAAGTAATGACATTGCCTCATGAGCAAGCTCTTTTTTCTTTTCTACAAATATACGATATACCATCCTTATTATCCCTCCTTTAAAACTTTAAGTGCTTTAGCACCAATATCATTTCTATAAAATGCGTTGTCAAAATGAACTTTTTTAACTGATGAATATGATTTTTCAACAGCAGTAACAAGGTCATTCTCAACGGCAACCACACCAAGGACACGTCCGCCTGCAGTAACAACATCATCACCATTAAGTTTTGCACCTGCAATATAGAGATTATCATCAAAATCATCATCAACAGTGATTTTAAAACCACTGTCATACTTCACAGGGTAACCATTTGATGCCATTACAACACAACAAGCAGATTTATCAGAGAATTTAACCATTTCTTCAGTTA
>JAZSKT010000177.1:0-6207 GCA_045534995.1 Candidatus Fimenecus sp. | reverse complement strand
GCATTGTGAACTGCATTGTGTGGGTCAGTACCCCAAGTGAACGGTCCATGACTGTGAACAAGAACTGCAGGAATATCATTTGGTTCTTTGTTATTAAAAGTTTCAATAATAACATTACCTGTTTCAAGTTCATATTTGCCACCGATTTCTGCAGGTGTCATTTTGCGTGTACAAGGAATTTCACCATAGAAATAGTCACCGTGAGTAGTACCTAAAGCAGGAATCCCCATACCCGCTTGTGCAAAAGTTGTTGCCCAACGTGAATGAGTATGAACAACACCTTTAATATCAGGGAATGCATTATAAAGTGCCACATGTGTATCAGTATCAGATGACGGATTCAAGTCACCCTCAACCTTTTTACCTGTTTTCAAGTCGACAACGACCATATCTTCTGCTTTCATTGTGTCATATTCAACACCTGACGGTTTAATTATCATCAAACCTTTTTCTCTGTCAACACCTGAAACATTACCCCAAGTGAATGTAATAAGTCCGTACTTTGGCAAAAGCTTATTAGCCTCAAACACTTCTTTTTTTAACTGTTCAAGCATTTTATATCACCTTATTTCAATTTCCAAGCAAGGTCAGCAAAGAACAAGTCTTTTTCGAGTCCTGCAACTGTTGTGTCTTTATTGATATGAACGAATTCAATATCCATCATATTTGCCCAATCTTTCATCTGTTCCGCAGTAACGTCATAGCTTAATACTGTATGATGAGCACCACCTGCTGTAATCCAACATTCGATACCTGTTTCAAGGTCCGGCATTGCCCTCCACATTACACGAGCAACAGGAAGATTTGGCATTTCCATAATTGGTTTTACACATTCGATATCCTGACAGATAAGACGAAGACGACCGCCCATATCAACAAGGCTTACTACAATAGCACTACCTGCTTTGCCTTCAAATACAAGACGAGCAGGGTCTTTTTCGTTCATACCGATTCCAAGGTGATGTGTTTCAATTCTTGGCTTATCAGCAGCCATTGAAGGACAAACCTCAAGCATATGAGCACCAAGGCTATATTCTTCACCCTCTACAAGATGGTATGTATAGTCTTCCATAAAACCTGTACCACCGTTTTTGCCTTCTGCCATTGCTTTCATAATAGCAGTCATAGCAGCAACTTTCCAGTCACCTTCACCACCGTAGCCATATCCCTGAGCCATAAGATGCTGGCTTGCAAGACCAGGAAGCTGTTCCATACCGTAAAGGTCCTGGAATGTATTTGAGAATGCCATACAACCCTCGGCGTCAAGCATTTTCTTCATTGCGATTTCTTCGCGTGCTTGATAACGGATTGCTTCGATATTGTCTGTTACGAAATCATATTCTGCCTTATAAACATCCATAAGTGCATCAATTTCTGCATCTGTTACTTCATTCATAACATTTACAAGGTCACCAACTGCCCAAGTATTAACCTGCCAACCGAGTTTTGCCTGAACTTCAACTTTATCGCCTTCAGTAACAGCAACTTCGCGCATATTGTCACCAAAACGCATAACTTTAAGGTCTTTACTTACTGCTACACCTACTGCAGAACGCATCCAATCACCAAGACGAGCGCGAACTGAATCTTTTGTCCAATGACCTGCAATAACTTTACGAGGCATACGAAGGCGAGCCGCAATAAATCCGTGTTCACGGTCACCGTGAGCCGCTTGATTAAGATTCATAAAGTCCATATCGATTTCATCGTTAGGAATTTCAGTATTGTACTGTGTTGCAAGGTGACAATATGGTTTCTGTAAATCTACAAAACCGTTAATCCACATTTTTGATGGGCTGAATGTATGACACCAAGTAATAATACCTGCACACTTTTTGTCATAATTTGCTTCTCTTACAACATCTGTGATTTCTTTATTAGTTTTTGCAGTTACTTTATAAACAACTTTGCAAGGAAGTGAACCCGATGCATTGAGTTCATCAACCATTTCCTGTGCACGAGCTGCAACTGTTTCAAGAACTTCAGGACCATAAAGGAACTGACTACCAACAACAAACCAAAACTCATAATTTTTTAAACTCATAATACATTTTCTCCTTTATTTAAGAGTATTGATTGCACATTTTTCAACTGCAACCGCTGACTCATATCTCTTAATATATTCATTGAAACCATCAACATCTGCTTTGTCAGGTTCAATAACACTTGCTTTATAATCAGCAAAAACTTTATTCTCAAGGTAATCTTCAAGTGCTTCATTTTCGCTCTTGTTTACCATATATGCAGCAAGAAGAGCAATACCCCAAGCACCACCCTCACCTGCTGTTTCCATAACTGCAACAGGAGTATTGAGCGCCCCTGCCATAAGTTTTTGACCGACAACGGGAGTCTTGAAAAGACCACCATGACCTAAAAGTTTTTCAATCTGAACATTTTCTTTATCAAAAAGAATATTCATACCAAGACGGAGTGTTGCCATTGTACCGTAAAGCTGTGCTCTCATAAAGTTTGCAAGATTGAATTTAGTATCAGGCATTCTTACAAGTAATGGTCTGCCTTCGGCAGTGTCTGTCACAGGCTCACCTGAATAATAGTTGAAACTGATTATACCGTTGCAATCAGCATCACCTTTAAGAGCCTCGGCATAAAGCATATCATAAAGTGCAGGTTTATTAACCTGGACACCACTATTTGCTAAAACTTCTGCAAAAAGTTTCACATAAGCATCAAGGTCTGATGTACAAGTGTTACAATGAACCATTGCAACAGGTTTACCCGTAGGTGTTGTGACCATATCAATTTCTGTATAAACATCTGAAAGTGCTTTATCAAGAACAATCATACCAAAAATTGATGTTCCTGCTGAAATATTACCTGTCTTTGATGCAACGCTGTTTGTTGCAACCATTCCTGTACCTGCATCGCCTTCAGGTGGGCAAAGAGGACATTCTGATTCCAACTCACC
The DNA here is from genome assembly GCA_045534995.1 of Candidatus Fimenecus sp. Classification (GTDB taxonomy): domain Bacteria; phylum Bacillota; class Clostridia; order Oscillospirales; family Acutalibacteraceae; genus Fimenecus. The sequence continues at coordinate 3,281 of JAZSKT010000177.1, read as the reverse complement.
TGTCGGGTCAAGAAGTAATGCACCTTCTTTTGTAAGTGTTCCTGCATTTTCTCCTGCAACAAGAATTTTGGGAAGAACATCAAGAAGTTTCCAACTATATCCTTTATCCGCAATTTTAGCATCAAAATCTGCTACCATTTTTTCATCATAGCAATTCTTTGTGCTGTCGATTGGGAACATACCTGCTGCTTCACCGATACCGATTACCTTTTCACCTGTAAGCATCCAATGAACATAGCCCTCGAGTGTAGTTAAGAAATCAATATCAGGAAGATGGTCTTCACCATTGAGAATTGCCTGATAAAGATGAGCAATACTCCAGCGTTGTGGAATATTAAACTTGAAAAGTTCTGTCAATTCTTGGGCTGACTGTTCTGTGATTGTGTTTCTCCAAGTTCTGAATTCTGCAAGCTGTTTTCCGTCTTTATCGAATGGAAGATAGCCGTGCATCATAGCTGAAAAGCCCATTGACTTGAGTTTTGTAAGTTTAACACCATACTTTTCTTCTACATCTGCTTTAAGAGATTTATAAGCATCCTGAAGTCCTGCCCACACATCGTCTAAATGATATGTCCACACGCCATTTTCAAAAAGATTTTCCCAACCGTGAGAACCACTTGCAATTGGCTTATGATTTTCGTCAATCAAAACGGCTTTGATACGGGTAGAGCCCATTTCAATACCAAGTACGGCATTACCGTTAATGATTGTATTTTTAACAGCTTGAATGTCCATTTTACACTTCTCCTGACTGTAAAATTTTTCTATAAAATTATATCATTCTTTTTTTTAATAATCAATAAAAACTATATAAGATTACCCATTTCTTTCGCATTAAAATTAAAGGTATCTGTTTTTGTGTTTTCAGTTACAAATGTGATAATTTCTTTGTATGTTGCAGTTTTAATGTCGATACGCTCAACATCTTTATTGAAAATGCCCCACTGCTCCCCCGCATTATATGTTTTGTAAGTCCATTTTACTCGGCTGATGTTATTTCTATCATATTGTTTTTGTGCGTAATGTTCACATTCGTGGTTATTGTATTCACCTACAATTACCGCAACTCCCCAGTCTTTACGAGCGGTTTTAAGTTCTTTGACACGATAGCGAATCATACCTTTTTCGTTATCATAAAGATGTAACTGATAGAGCATATTTTCATAGCCCATTTCATTTGGATTTGGTAAAACTGTTGTTGACCACACACCTTCAAATGAAATTGTATGGTTTTTATCAATTTCTCTTATCGCTTTGTATAGTATATCGTATGCTTTGTTGGTACGAGAAACTGCATCTTCACTTTCGGCAGACCAATTATTGTCACCTTCGTATCCACCGTTATTCTGTGGTTCATTGAGCAAGTCATAAGCAGCAACAGTTTTGTTATCTTTATAGCGTTCTGCGATAGCACACCAAAGTTCTACCGTGGCGTTCATCATATCTTCGTTTTCGTATAGCTCATTACGACCTGCTTTACCCGTACAATGATTTTTACTTTGACCACCCGGAGCACCGTGCAAATCGAGAATAACATATATGCCATATTTTTCGCAGATTGAAATTAACCAATCAAGCTTTTGAAATCCGCTGTTATCGTCGTGATTTTCTGTTAACCATTTAAGGTCTTCGGTCATAAAGTTACGATACCAGAACGGCACACGAACACAGTTAAAACCGAGTTTTTCAATCTGTGCAATATCTTCTTCGGTAATAAAATTGTCCATAAATGTTTTTTCGATTTTTTCAGTTTTTTCTGTACCAAAGCGTTCTGTCAGCACTTCAAGAGTGTCATAATGTGCCCAATCGTGAGTATATTCAGGAACAAATCCCATCCAAGTTTCCCACAAGAGCCAGTTACCTAAATTAACGCCTTTAAGAATAACATTTTCACCATTTTCGTTGACTATGTAACCGTCCTCAACGGTTAAAAGGCTTAATTCTTTGAGATTTGAGTTATTATAATCAGCAAGTTCGACGACTTCGGGCTGTGAAGCACAACCAAACAAGAATAAAATTAAGGTTAAAACCAACAAAACAGAAATAATCTTTTTCACAAAAATCTCCCCTTTTGTTTATTATATTTGATAACAAATCTTTTTTCAAGAAAAAATAAAAGCTATCATAAAGATAGCTTTTTAACCTTATTATTTCTTTTTACAAACGAAGCAAAGCCATCCGCCGTCTTCATATCTTTCAATAATCTGGAAATTATTGTCATGGAATGCTTTTGTTACTTCTTCTTCGCGAGGTTCAATGATGCCCGATGTAATGAAAACACCGTCATCCATTAAAAATTCACCAACCTGTGATGAGAAAAGAATGATAGTATCTTGCACAATATTCGCGACAACAACATCAAAAGTACCTGTCACTTTATCTACAAGGTTACCATTGAGAATATTATATCTTGGTGCTTCAAACCCATTTACCTTACCATTTTCAATGGCAGTTTTAACTGCAAGGTTATCAATATCAACACCTGTTGCATTATCAGCACCCATTAAGAGTGAAGCAACTGACAAAATACCGCTACCACAACCGCAGTCAAGGACACTATCCCCAACTTTCACATGTTTTTCAAGTGTTTCAAGGCAAAGACGAGTTGTATTATGTCCACCGCTACCAAAAGCAAGACCAGGTTCAATGCTTAAAACTGCTCTTCCCTCCGCATCATAATCGTCAATCCATAAAGGTCTTATAAGAAGTTTTTCACCTATTTTCATCGGTTTGAAATACTCCTTCCAATTGTTTTCCCAATCCTCATTTCTGCAAGGTTTATATTCTATTGTATGAGGTATCTCTTCAATTTCATATCTTTCAGTCAAGAATGAAATTGCTTCTTTATAGTTCTCTTCGGGTGAAATATAAATGTGAACACAACCTTTTGTTCTGTCCTTTGCAAGTAAATCTTCATCAATAAGGTCGATATTTGCAATTTCCCAAGCCTCTTGCTCAAGAGTTCGATAATCTTCAATATAAATACCATAAGGCACAGCCATACTTGCAATATCGGCAGCACGGTCAATGTTTTCTGCATCTATGTGGATTTTAATTTCAGTCCAGTCCATTCTAATTCTCCTTTTGATAAACAAAAAGCAGAGATTGCTCTCTGCTCTGTTTGCATTTTGACGATTAGATTATATCTGCTCTTTAACTTTAGCAGCCTTACCAACTCTGTCACGAAGATAATAGAGCTTGCTTCTACGAACCCGACCGCGTCTAACTGTCTCTACCTTAGCAACATTTGGTGAATTAACAGGGAATACTCTTTCAACACC
>JAZSKT010000077.1:0-3896 GCA_045534995.1 Candidatus Fimenecus sp. | reverse complement strand
TATAAAAGTATATAATAATATAATTATTGAGAGGTGATTTGATGGCAGTAAGAGTTAATGAAAATAAGGAAATAGTAGCAAAAATTAAAGAAGGACTTAAAAAGAAAGATGGTTATTGTCCTTGCAGATTGCAAAAACTTGATGAATACAAATGTATCTGCGAAGAATTTAAGCAACAGATTGCAGACCCTGAATTTGAAGGATATTGTCATTGTAAATTATATTATAAATCAAAAGATTAAGAAAAAAGGCGAGGAGATAGTTAATATCAACCTCGCCAAATCTTTCATTTTAATAGAATTTAATAATGTGCTACACCACAATTGCAGACTTTGTTCAAACCAAACAACTTGTTGAAGAAATTGATGATTTTCCAGAACAAAGTTCTGAAGAAGTTGTCACTATGACAAACATGGTCACAAATTTGTTCGTCACATTTGTCACAATAACCATCATTGTCGTTATCTGCGTGACCTGTTGATTCAATAGTTATTGATTCTCTGCTGATTTCTTCGCCACATAATGAACAGTAAACAACTACATCTTTACTACCATTTTCTATGCAAGTTGGGAGAACATAGTTTTCTTCAATTGCATTTGCAGGAGTATGGCCATTTGCTGGAAGTTCTTTCTGTTCTGTGAGTGTTTCGCCACAAACTGAACATTTTGTTCCTTCTGTAAGTCCTGTTTCAGTACAAGTTGGTGCTACTGCAGGGATGATTTCTTCTGCGTGACCTGTTTCAGGAACGATTTCCTGTTCTGTGATTGTATCTCCACATACTGAACATTTTACACCTTCTGTAAGTCCTGTTTCAGTACAAGTAGGTTCTACTGCAGGAATGATTTCTTCTGTATGACCTAATGCATCAACATAATCATCAATATAAATATCACCACATTCGCATGTGTATGTGGTGAAACCTTGTTCTGTACAGGTTGAAGCAGTTACTACTGACTTATACTCGTGTGTATGCTCTTGTTTTATATAATGAATTGTTGCAGCAGTTAAATTCCAATTGAATAAGTTAATTGAAATCTGCATCCATTGTTGCTCCGTTCCTGAATAATAAACATCTGTGAGGCTGTTACAATTATTAAATGCACTACCATCAATTTTTGTTACACTGTCAGGAATTGTTACACTGGTAAGATTGGTGCACTTATTAAATGTTGCTGTATTAATCACTGTTATACTATTGGGGATTATTATACTGGTAAGGCTGGTGCAATTAGAAAATGCAGAATCACCGATTGCAATTACACTATTAGGGATTGTTACACTCGTGAGGCTAGTGCAACTTGAAAATGCTTCATAACCGATTTCTGTTACACCTTCGGAAATTATTACATTGGTAAGATTAGTGCAATGAGTAAATGCAGAATTACCGATTGTCATTACACTATTAGGGATTGTTATACTCATAAGGCTGGTGCAACCCAAAAAAGCAGAATCACCGATTTCTATCACGCTGTTAGGAATTACTACACTAGTAATGCTCTGGCAAGATTCAAACGCATAAACATCAATATATCGTACACTATCAGGGATGGTTACACTGGTAATGAAGTCACAATCATAAAATGCATATCTACCTATTGATGTAACTCCTTTGTTTATAATAACTTTTTCAATATCATCCTGGTAACTTTCCCATGGACGATGATAATAATAAGTATAATCGTCCATATAACCTGTACCTGAAATGGTTAAAATTGAGCCATCAAACTCCCATGTGACATTGTCACCACAAGTACCTGATGTTGGTGCAGCTGCACTTGCTGAGATTGGGATGATGGATATCACCATTAGAATGGAGAGGATAACTGAGAAGATTTTGTTTGTTTTTTTCATAATAATTTCCTCCTTTATAAATAAAATATTTCACTTTCTCAATTACAGTATATTTTATATTTGAAATAATTGCAATATAAAATGCAAAACCGCAAACTTTTTCTACATTTTTGCAAGAAAATTCATGTAATCCAAATTTTGATACATTATTCCATAATTAAATCCTCCGTAAATTAAAAAAGTGCGCCAGCCGAAGCCAACGCACCGAAAAACGCATAGCTCCAACTGTCGCCAAACAAAATTTCACATTCTCACCTGAGCAAAGTACGCAAAATAGAGCATCTGCATTTTTACCTAAATAAAGATAAAAATACTTTGCCCATAGGTGACATAAATATTATGAAATTTTGTTTGGCAAATTTAGTTTACCACTATTTTTCATAAAAATCAACAAAAAATAAGGCTATGAATTAACATAGCCTCAAATTTTTATTCATTATTACTTACGTGGTAACTCAATGTCATTAAACTATCACTTAAATGAACATTTTCAACTGCAACATCAGGATGATTTGCTGAAATATCATAGTGACTGAAATTCCAGAAACCTTTAATTCCTAAATCTACAAGTTGAGGTGCCAATTCTTCTGCAGCAGGACTTGAAATACATAAAACTGCAACAGAAGGGGAGTTGTCCTTACAAAAATCAAATAATCCGTCAATATGTCTTATAGGTAATCCTCGAAGCATCTGACCAACTAAAGCCTTATTCTTATCAAAAATTCCAATAAGATTAAAACCTCTTTCTTCAAATGACATATGTAATGCAACTGCCTTACCAAGATTTCCGGCACCGATAAGAATAGCTTTTCTTGTTTTATCAACACCAAGAATTTTACCGATTTCATTATAAAGACTTTCAATATTGTATCCATAACCTTGCTGACCAAAACCACCAAAGCAATTCAAATCCTGACGAATTTGTGAAGCAGTAAAACCCATTTTTTGAGATAAATCTTTTGAAGAAATTCTGACAACACCTTTGTCTTTTAATTCTCCTAAGAATCTATAATATCTCGGAAGACGTTTAATAACAGAGTTTGAAACGCCATCATTTCTAATCATATATAACTCCTTTTATGAAAGCTTTTTTACAGTTTCCATAACGTAGTCACCGAAGTCGCTACATGTTGCACCATTGTCACGGCCTGTAATTGTAAGCTTCTTTTCTTCAAACATACAAATATCTAATGCTCTTTCAAGAAGGTCAGCTTCTTTTTGTTTGCCGATATGTGAAAGAAGCATAACTGTTGCGCGAAGCATTGAACATGGGTCAGCATACTGACCTCTGCCTTCACGAATCATACGAGGTGCTGAACCATGAATAGCCTCAAACATAGCATATCTCTTACCAAGGTTAGCACTACCAGCAGTACCAACACCACCTTGGAATTCAGCTGCTTCATCTGTAAGAATATCACCATAAAGGTTAGGAAGAATGAATACTTTAAAGTCTTTTCTTCTCTTTTCATCAATGAGTTTTGCTGTCGTAATATCAATATACCATTCATCAGTAATGATTTCAGGATATTCCTTTGCAACTTCTTTACAAATTCTAAGGAATTTACCATCAGTTGTCTTGATAACATTTGCTTTATTGATAATAGAGACTCTTTCTTTGCCGTTTCTCTTTGCATAATCATAAGCAATACGAGCAATTCGTTCTGTACCTTCTGTTGTAGTAACAACAAAGTCCATTGCAAGTTCATCAGTAACATTTACACCCTTTGAACCTACTGCATAAGCACCTTCTGTGTTCTCACGGAAGAAAGTCCAATCAATTCCTTGTTCTGCAACCTTGACAGGACGAACATTAGCAAAAAGGTCAAGTTCTTTACGCATCGCAACATTTGCACTTTCAATATTTGGCCATGGGTCACCAGCCTGAGGAGTTGTTGTAGGTCCTTTAAGGATAACGTGACATTCTTTGAGTTCTGCAAGAACATCATCAGGAATTGCTTTCATTACTGCAACCCTGTTTTCAATAGTAAGACCATCAATAACTTTAAATTCAACTTTACCTGCTTTAACATCGTCAGCGAGC
>JAZSKT010000009.1:0-2124 GCA_045534995.1 Candidatus Fimenecus sp. | reverse complement strand
TTGTTGTTGATGAAAACGGAAACCTTCTTATTGTTTATCACGCAAGACCGTTTTCACATTTCCAAAAAAAAATGTGGCTCATACTGTGATGAACCGCTTTATGACCCTTGTCGTCACGCAAGGATAAAATTAGTCAATTTTGACGAAAAAGGCACTCCAATTCTCAAGTAATTTTACTTGACAAAATATTGTGCTGAATGTATAATTTAATCACAAGATATAGTTGGTTTGCGTAACTGACGGATTTAGTGGATTACCACAAGGAAACGCGAACTGCATTAAGCCGACCGTCTGGGCAATTCAACTTATAATTTTAGTTGAATTGCTCTTTTTGTTTTTTTTGGTATTTTACAAGGAGGAAACCTATGGAACACAACAATTGGAACGGATTTGTAAAAGGCGTATGGCAGGATGAAATCAATGTTCGTGATTTCATTCAGTTGAATTATAGAGAATATAAGGGTGATGCTTCATTCCTTGAGAGTGCAACTCCTCGTACTGACGCTATGATGAAAAAACTTAACTCTCTTTTTACATTGGAAAGACAGTACGGTGGTGTCCTTGATATTGACACTACAACAGTATCTTCACTTACAAGTTATTTACCAGGATATATTGATAAAGCAAATGAAATTATAGTTGGTCTTCAGACCAGCCGTCCTTTAAAAAGAGGCGTAAATCCTTTCGGTGGTATGAGAATGGTTCGTCAGGCTTGTGAGGCTTATGGATACCAGTTAAGCGATAAGGTTGAAGAAGAATTTAAGTTCAGAACAACTCATAATGACGGTGTTTTCCGTGCATATACTGACGAGATGCGTGCAGCTCGTAAATGCCATGTAATCACAGGACTTCCTGATGCTTACGGCAGAGGAAGAATTATCGGTGACTATCGTCGAGTAGCACTTTACGGTGTTGACAGACTTATTGAAGAAAAGAAAAAGGATAAAGCTGAAAGAGCAAACGGAAATTTCAATACTGACCAGATTCGTTTGTTTGAAGAACTTTATCAGCAGATTGCATTTTTAGGTTATCTTAAAGAAATGGCTGCAATGTATGGTTATGACATAAGTCAACCTGCTAAAAATGCTCGTGAAGCAATTCAATGGACATACTTTGCATATCTCGGTGCGATTAAGGAGCAGAACGGTGCGGCAATGTCATTGGGTAGAGTAAGCACATTCTTTGATATTTACATTGAGCGTGATATTGCAAGAGGTGTTCTTACAGAAAAAGGTGCGCAAGAGCTTATGGATGATTTCGTAATGAAACTCCGTATGGCAAGACATCTTAGAACTCCTGAATATAACGAACTTTTCGGTGGTGACCCAATGTGGATTACCGAAGCGGTTGGTGGTATGGGCGAGGACGGAAGAACTCTTGTTACAAAGAACAGTTTCCGAATGCTTAATACTCTTTATACTCTTGGTTCATCACCTGAACCAAACCTTACTGTTTTGTGGTCAACAAAACTACCTGAAAACTTTAAGAAATTCTGTGCAAAGGTTTCAGCAGACACAGACTCAATTCAGTATGAAAATGATGATGTAATGCGCCCTGATTACGGTGACGACTATGCTATTGCGTGTTGCGTTTCTGCAATGAAGGTTGGCAAACAGATGCAGTTCTTTGGTGCTCGTTGCAACCTTGCAAAACTTTTACTTATTGCCATCAACGGTGGTTACGATACAACAAGCAAGATGCATATTGGTCCGCAGATGGATGTTATGGATGTGGAAAAACTCCAATTTGACGATGTTATGGAACGCTTCCAGATTTACATTGAATGGTTAAGTCATTTGTATGTAAACACAATGAATGTTATCCACTATATGCACGATAAATATGCTTACGAAAAAATACAGATGGCACTTCACGATACTGATGTTGAACGATTTATGGCGTTCGGTATTGCAGGTCTTTCAGTTGTTGCCGACTCATTAAGTGCAATTAAGTTTGCAGAGGTAAAACCTGTTAAGGATAGCGACGGATTTATCACAGAGTTTAAAACTTCTGGTGAATTTCCTAAATTCGGTAATGATGATGACCGTGTTGACCTTATGGCAAAGGATATGACACATCGTGTGATTACAGCACTTCGTCAGACACCAACATACAAAAATGCAA
>JAZSKT010000219.1:0-11692 GCA_045534995.1 Candidatus Fimenecus sp. | reverse complement strand
TATTTTCATTGGTAAAGCAACGTACCACGTGTACGATCGCATCCACCGCGCGAATATGGCCGAGGAACTTGTTACCAAGACCCTCACCCTTGGAAGCACCTTTAACAAGACCTGCAATGTCAACAAATTCGATTACTGCAGGTGTGAACTTCTGAGGCTCGTACATTTCTTTGAGCTTGTCCAATCTCTTATCAGGTACGCTGACAACGCCAACGTTAGGCTCAATTGTGCAGAAAGCATAGTTCGCAGACTGTGCACCTGCATTTGTGATCGCATTGAAAAGTGTACTTTTACCAACATTAGGTAAACCAACAATACCAAGTTTCATTTTTGTATCATCCTTAATATAATATAAATTTCCAAAAAAAGATTATACACTATTGATGAAATTTTTTCAGTAGTGTATAATTGAGTTAATTATGTAGGGGTCGGCGTCCTCGACGACCCGAACCAAATGTATAAGTAAACCGACAACGGGACGTCGAGGACGCCGTCCCCTACGAATTGGTGATTTTATGAATGAATTTTCTCGTACTGAAAGATTGATTGGTAAAGAAAATATTGAAAAACTTAAAAAGGCGAATGTTATTATATTCGGTCTTGGTGGCGTTGGTTCTTATGTTGCCGAGGCTTTGGCTCGTTGTGGCGTTGGCAAAATGACGGTGGTTGACAAGGACACAGTTGACATTACAAACATCAACCGTCAGTTATATGCACTTCACTCAACTGTTGGCAAAAACAAAGCAGATGTGGCAAAGGAAAGAATTCTCGACATAAATCCGAATTGTGAAGTTACGCCAATTGTCAAGATGTATTTACCTGAAAATGCAGACGAATTCAACCTTTCACAATACGATTATATAATAGATGCCATTGACAATGTGACAGCAAAGATTGATTTGGCAGTAAAATCACAGGAAATGAATATACCTATTGTATCGTCAATGGGTACGGGAAATAAACTTGACCCAACTGCCTTTAAAATTACTGATATATACAAAACTGACACTTGTCCTCTGTGCAGAGTTATGCGACGAGAGTTAAAGACAAGAGGAATTAAGAAATTAAAGGTACTATATTCAACTGAAATTCCGAAAAATGACGGTGAGCGAACACCCGCAAGTATCAGTTTTGTACCAAGTGTGGCAGGTTTGATAATTGCAGGGGAAGTAATTAAGGAAATGCTGAATGCGTAATTCGTAATGCATAATTAACTTTGTTTACAATTTGTTTATTGATTTAATCGAAATAAAAGAGTAAAATAGTATAAGTTTTTTTGGTGGTGATAAATATGAGCCTTATCGAAATAAAAGATATGTATAAAATCTATAATCCCGGTGAAAACGAGGTTCGCGCTCTTGACGGCATTAACCTGACGGTTGAACACGGTGAATTTCTTGCCATTGTCGGTCAGTCAGGTTCCGGTAAATCTACACTTATGAATATGCTCGGACTTCTTGACGTGCCTACAAGCGGTGTGTATATGCTTGACGGTCATGATGTTGACGGACTTACTGACGACGAGCTTTCTGAAATCAGAAACAAGGAAATCGGTTTTATTTTTCAGGGCTTTAACCTTATTACAAGCCTTACGGCAGTTGAAAATGTTGAACTTCCATTGGTTTATCGCGGTATGAAAAAGGAAGAGCGTAACAAATTGGCAATTGATGCACTTAACCGTGTTGGACTTTCTCACCGTCTTGACCATTTGCCTAAACAGATGTCGGGCGGTCAGCAACAGAGAGTTGCCATAGCACGAGCAGTTGCGGCACGACCACCTATTATCCTTGCCGACGAGCCAACGGGTAACCTTGACTCTCATTCAGGTATTGAGGTTATGAAAATTCTTCACGAACTCCACGAAGAAGGCAGAACTGTTATCCTTATTACTCACGATAACGATATTGCAAATGAGGCTCAACGTGTTATTCGTATTCAGGACGGTCAAATTGTTTCCGATATTATGAACAAATAATGCTTTTCTGTTTAATTTTTTAACATTTAAATAGGATAAATAATAAAAAACTATAAAATCAGGAAGAAAATGTTACAAAAGTTGTAGCATTTTCTTTTTTTATATGTTAAAATTTATGTATATGTTTTTTCAGGAGGATAATGAAGATGAAAACAAAAATGACCCTCAAAAAAATTCTTTGTATGGTTCTTGCGTTTGCAATTATAACTGTCAGCATTCCGCTTACAGCAATTGCATCAACAGCAGATACTGTGAATTTCGGTATTTTGAGTGATATTCACTATTTCGCAAAATCAGCAATGGGCGAAACAATAATAGACCGCCATGAGTTCAACGAGATGATGCTTCTCAACAACTCAACAAGCGGACTTGCTCCAGCTCTTACAGATGCTGCTTTGGCAAACCTTGCGAAAAAAGCCAAAAATGGTGAAATTGATTTCCTTTTACTTCCCGGCGATTTGACAAGAAATGCCGAATACTCTGCTCATAAAGAACTTACAGAGAAACTTGCAGAGTTCGAGAAGGAAACAGGTATTCCTATATTCGTTATCAACGGTAACCACGATATTAACAACCAGCGTTCAATGTATTATGACGGTGAAGAACTTATAACTTCAAAAAATAATCCTGAACTTCGTGAGGCCATTGACACATCACCTGAAGAATTTGAAGAACTTTACAAGGACTTCGGTTACTCAGCTGAATTCGGTTATTACAGCCGTTATAAAGAAAAGGCTGAAAATTCAGAGGGTTCACTTTCATATGCTACTGACATCAATGACGACTATCGTCTTATCGCTATTGATGCTATGATGTATTCTGCTGACAACACAGAATCAGGTGAAAATGAACAAGAAACTGCAGGTAAGTTATCAGATGAACTTCTTGCATGGGCAGTAGCAGAGTGTAAAAAGGCAACAGCAGATGGTAAAACAATCATCGGTATGTGCCACAACAACTTTGTTCCTCATTTCGAAACACAAGTTGACGTTCTTGACCAGTTCGTCTTCTATAACTGGGAAAAGATTGCTGACTCTCTTGCAGAAGCAGGTATGCGCTATGTTGTTTCAGGTCATACACATATGCAGGATGTGGCAACACATATTACTGACAGCGGTGAAAAAATCACTGACATCCTTACTGCTTCAATTTTAAGTTATCCTAACATGTTCAGAACTGTTACTATTGATGCTTATGCAACGGGCAGAATTGACTGCACATACCACACTCATGACGTTGACGAAGATATTCCTGTTTTCGTTAACGGAATTCCACAGAAAAAGCCATTCAAGTATCAGACTTGGGCTTACAACTTCGGTGGCGACAATATCAAGAACTTCGTTATGAATCTTCTTGAATATCAGCTTCTTTACGGTTTCGGTAAAGATGTTAAGGACGCAGGCGGTCTTTACGGATACCTTACAACTATGCTTGACTTCAACGAGCTTATGACTGACCTTATCGGAAGCAAAATTCTCGGTAATGTTTCTGCAACTGCGATAAAAGCATTACTCATGTCCCTTTGTAATCAGTTAGAAGATGCTTACCTTACAGATGTAGATGCTACACTTGAAATAGTATCTCCTATTCTTGATAAGCTTTTAGCTATTGAAGTTTCTGATGTTCCATCAACAATCTATCGTGATACACTCGGTTTCGGTAGTGAAGGTGATAAGGGTACTCTCGGCGACCTTGCATCAACAGTTCTTGCTAACCACTGTGTAAACAATGAGGACCCTAATTCAGACAAATTCCTTTTAAGCGCTCTTGAACGCTTCAACAATGGCGAAAATGCTGAAGTAATTCTTGACACTCTTCTTGAAGTTGTTCTTGAAGACCTTCTTCTGAATACAATTCTTGAAGACATTAAGATTGACCCTATCTCTCTCGGCATCAACGGTTTTGGTGGCGAATGCGTAGAGTCTATTGTTGACTATATCAACGGTCTTATCGGTATTGACGGACATTTCGAAGTTGACCTTAACGATATTATCTCACTTATTCTCGCATTGGGCGTTCTTGAAGGCGATACACTTACAGATGTTGTTTACGGATTCCTTGACGAATACCTTACTGAAAGTCAGTATGACATTATCGACCAGGAATTTTACAGAATTATGAAGGACTTTACACACGATGAAAATCCTGGTTATATGCTTGACCACGAGGGTAAAGTTTCATATAACGGTAAAGTAGCAGTTCCGCTCAGTCAGAATAATCTCAGACTCCCTTCTCACGTTGCTGTTACATTTGGTGAAGATGCTTCAACTGAAAGAAATATCAGCTACTACACAAAATACAGCATTACAGATAGTGATATCCAGATTGTTCCTTATTCAGAAAATCCTGATTTCTCAAAGGGTACAACAGTTGATGTTACAGTTAAAACTGAATGTGATGCTGAAGTTTTACGTGAATGGCCTTCAATTGATTTAGGATTTATCGGTATCCTTTACCATAAGGAATATGTAAACCGTCATTATATTTATTTAAGTGACCTTGAACCTGACACAAAATACAGCTACCGTATAGGTGATGCAGAAAAGGGCTGGTGGAGTGATGCAGGTGTTATTGACACCGCTGACAACTCTGACAGTTTCAGTTTCTTCCATATGACTGACCCACAGTCAACAACTGAAAAGCAGTACAATGAAGTATTCGCTCCTGCAGTTGAATTTGCATTCCAAAATCACGATGCTGACTTTATCCTCAACACCGGTGACCTTGTTGACGACGGCAGAAGCTTTATGCAATGGAAGAGAATGTTCAACTCTGTTTCTGACACACTTATGGATACTGTTATGATGGCTTCCACAGGTAACCACGAGGAAAAGGGCGACTATGCACTTGAAAATTACTTTATTAATCCAAATGTTCCTGAACAGGACACATTAACAGGTGTTTACTACTCATTCGATTACAACAACGCTCACTTTGCAATTCTCAACTCAAATAATCTCGGTGAAGATGAAGGACTCTCAGCAGAACAGATTGAATGGCTTAAGGCTGATATGAACGGTTCTGATGCTGATTGGAAATTCGTTGCACTTCACAAAGCACCTTATTCAAACGGTTCACACTTTGACGATGACGACGTAATTGCTATCCGTGCACAGCTTCAGGGTCTTATGCCTGAACTTGGTATTGACGTTGTGTTCCAAGGCCACGACCACGTTTATATGCGTACTGATGTTCTCAATAACAATGTTATTGTTGACACAGAAACAAAAGAAATCACATATAAGGGTCTTGACTACACAGCAAAGGTTCAGCCTGACGGAACAATTTACTCAATCAACGGTACAATCGGTGTTAAACACTATGAGCCAAAAGCTGAAAGTGAAACAAGCAAACTTATGCCAAACGGCGAAACAGTTGCTTATCTTGAAGTTCCGTCATACTCATACATTCAGGTTGACGGTGACACACTCTACTTCGATTCATACGCAATCGACGGTGATAAGGAAGAAAGAATCGACCAGTTTGCTATCGTGAAAGACCTTGGTGACGATGCTCCTGTTGATGGTGATAAGCCAACAGCAGGCGCTCCAGATGAAACAGATAAACCAAGCACAAACAAGCCGATTACTGACATTCCTGAAATTCCTGATACATCCGCTGCACATTATGTTCCGATTTTCATTGTTGCTTATATGTTGATTTCAGCAGGAATTGTTACAATCACTCTTATTAAGAAAAAGAGAAAAGCGTAAACTAAAAAACTCCCTTCGGGGAGTTTTTTTAATGCAGAATGCAGAGTGCAAAATGATTTACAAAATTGGTTTTGTAGGGACGATTCACGAATCGTCCGAATGAGTGTTCCTATAATTTTAACGGGCAATTCGTGAATTGCCCCTACGCAAAAAAGCCCTTGACTTATGTAAATTATTTTGCTATACTTTAATGCGATATTGAAAACACGGTGAAAAAGAAAGTAGATTAAGTGAGTAACCTTGACAGAGAATTGTGCCTTGGCTGAAAGCACATAAGACTAAAGCTTAATTGAAGTTCCCTTTGGAGTGGCATTATTGAAATAACAGTAGGTAATGACGGTTTGTTCTCGTTATTGAACACGGAAGTGTTTGCTTTTTGCAAAAATTTGGGTGGTACCGCGGATTTTATTCGTCCCATACTCTTTGGAGTGTGGGATTTTTTGTTTTATTCCCTATTTCCGATATTATCATTATAAATAGAAAAGGATTGAGATTATGAGAGAAAAACTTGAAGCTATCCGTGCAAGGGCGGAAGCAGAGCTCAGTACATTTACTGAACAGAGCCAACTTGAAAATTTCAGAGTACAGATTCTCGGTAAAAAAGGCGAACTGACATCATTACTTAAAATGATGGGTTCACTTTCTGCTGAAGAAAGACCTGTTATGGGACAGGTTGTAAATGAGGTCAGAGCATTCGTTGAACAGAAAATTGCTGAAAAGAGTCAGGAACTCAAAGAACTTGAACTTAAGAAAGAAATCGAAAGCACACCTGTTTTTGACATTTCAGTTCCTGCAAATTTAACAAGAGGTTCATATCATCCGATTACTCTTGTTCAGCGTCAATGCGAAACAATATTTAAGTCAATGGGCTTTAATGTTGAAGATTATTCGGAAGTTGTTACTGACTATGAATGTTTTGAGTCACTTAACATTCCAAAGGACCACCCTGCCCGTGATATGCAGGACACATATTACCTTGAAAACGGTCAGTTGTTAAAGTCACAGACATCTGCTGCACAAAATGCTATTTATAAAAAGTATAAAGATGCACTTGTGAACGATGGTGTGCCGATTAAGGCTATTTTCCCCGGTCGTTGTTTCAGAAATGAGGCTACTGACGCTTGTCACGAAAACACATTCTTCCAGATGGAAGGCGTTATGGTTGACAAGAACATTTCAATTTCAAACCTTATTTACTTTATGAAAACAATGCTTTCAGAAGTGTTCCAGAAAGACATTAAAGTAAGACTTCGTCCCGGTTTCTTCCCATTCGTTGAACCCGGTTTTGAACTTGACATCAGCTGTCTTATCTGTGGTGGCGAAGGTTGTCCATCTTGTAAGCACAGCGGTTGGCTTGAACTTTGCCCTTGCGGTATGATTCACCCTGAAGTTCTTAAAGCAGGCGGAATTGACCCTGAAGAATACACAGGTTTCGCATTCGGACTTGGTCTTACAAGACTTGCAATGATGAAATACGGTGTTAAAGATATTCGTGATTTGAACAGCGGAAGCCTTAAGAGTCTTTCACAGTTCACAGATGATGAAGAGTAAGAAAGGAGGAGCAGATTATGTTTTTATCAATGAATTGGATTAGTGATTTCGTTGACCTTTCAGGTCTTGACAAAATGGATTTAATCCGTCGTTTTTCACTTTCAACTGCAGAGGTTGAAAACGAAATCTTCTTAAAAGGTAGTGATTTTTCAGGTATCGTTGTTGCTGAAATCAAGGAAATCGAAAATCACCCTAAATCAGAAAAGCTCCACCTTCTCAAGGTTGATATTGGTGAAGCAGAATTAGTCGATGTTGTTTGTGGCGCACCAAATGTAAGAGTTGGTATGAAAACTGCTTTTGCAAAGGTTGGCGCTAAACTTGGTGAAATCGAAATTACACCTCGTCCGCTTGCAGGATTTATGTCAAACGGTATGTGCTGTTCTGAAAAGGAAATCGGCATCAGTGATGATAATTCAGGCATTATGGACATTACAGATGATGTTAAAAACGGTACTGACCTTAAGGATATTTATGAAATCGACGATATTGTTTTTGAGGTTGACAATAAATCTCTTACAAATCGTCCTGACCTTTGGGGACATTACGGAATTGCCCGTGAATTTGCTTCTCTTGCAGGTCGTGAGTTAAAGCCAATTCCACAGGTTGACCTTTCTCAGTATGACAATCTTCCAAAAGTTGACCTTAAAATTGAAGACGACCTTTGTCAGCGTTATTCCTGCTTACAGGTTGAAAATATCAACACTAATGTAAGCCCTGTTAATATGCGAATCCGTCTTTTCTACTGCGGAATGAGAGCAATTAACTTACTTGCTGACCTTACTAACTACTTAATGCTTGAAATGGGTCAGCCAATGCACGCTTTCGATTCAAGAAAAGTTGAGAAAATCAGAATCAAGAGATTTAACGAGCCTTTCGTATTCCAGACTCTTGACGGAATCGACAGAAATATTGACGAAAACACACTTATGATTTGCAACGGTGACTCCCCTGTTGCTATTGCAGGTATTATGGGTGGTCTTGACAGCGAAATCGTAGAAGATACAACTACTTTGACACTTGAATCAGCAACATTTAATGCTGCATCTATCCGTAAGTCAACTGTTAGACTCTCACACAGAACTGATGCTTCAATGCGTTATGAAAAGTGTCTTGACCCTGAAATGACAGTTCCTGCTATCGCAAGATTTGTTAAGCTTCTTACTGACATTGACACTGATGCAAAGGTTGTATCTGCTCTTACAGACGAATACGCTTACAAGTATCCTACTGTTACTCTTGATTTTGACAAGGCATTTATCGACAAATATACAGGTATTGAAATCGCAAACGATACTATTGTAAATACACTTAATTCTCTTGGTTTCAAGGCTACTAATGACGGTGACAAGTTCACGGTTGAAGTACCAAGCTGGAGAGCAACAAAGGACGTTACAATCAAGGCTGACATCGTTGAAGAAATCACAAGAATTTACGGTTACGATAACTTTGATGTTCACACAGCAAATGCTCCACTCTACCCTGTTCGTGCAGCAACAGAAAAAACTGTTGAGGATAGAATCAAGGACATTCTCGTTCATCGTTATTCACTCCACGAAGTTCATTCTTATGTATGGCAGTATTATGATGAATACAAGGCATTGGGAATTGAAATTGAAGATAACATCAAGCTTTCTAACGCTACAAATCCTAATATTGAAACGATTCGTAAGTCAATTATCCCAACACAGCTTTGTCAGGTTAAGGTGAACACAAATTATGCACCTGATTTCGGTATTTTCGAAGTTGGCAGAACTGTTGACGGCTTAAAGGCTGACGGTATGTGTGATGAACACAAGAAGCTTTGTGTTACACTTTTCAGTAAGACAAAGTCACTCGAATCACTTTACATCGAGCTTTCAACAATTCTTTCAGTAATTTCTGATAACATTAAGCACAAGCCACTTGAATTCACTCCAATTGAGGCTACTCATGTCTATGAACATCCGAGAAACCTTAATGAAATTTCTTGTGACGGCGTGGTTTTAGGTAAAATCGGCGTTGTTCATCCGACAGTCGGAAAGAAAATCGACAAGAAAGCATCAATTGTATTTGCTGAAATTGATGTTCCTGCACTCAGCGAAATCACAGACGCAGGTATTCACTATGCAGAGCCTTCAAAATTCCCTGCAATTGAAGTTGACCTTTCATTCGTAAGCGAAACTTTCGCACCAATCGGCAAGGCTATTAAGGATGCCGAATGCCCGCTTATTAAAAAGGTTGAGGTTACTGACACTTACCGTGATGAAAACGGCAAGTCAATCACAACACGAATCACATTCTCTCACCCAGAGAAAACTCTCACAAGAGAAGAAGTTATGGATGTTGCAAACAGTATTATTGATGCTTTGGCAAAAGAAAATATTGCATTGAAATCATAAAAAAACTCCCTTCGGGGAGTTTTTTAAACGCAAAATTCAAAATGCAAAGTGCAAAATGAAGGGTCTGCGACGCTGATTATATAAATAATTTTGCGCTTTGCGCTTTGCGTTTTGCATTTATTTTATTTTTGCTATTGTTTTTTGTAACAAGTTAGTATATAATAATTGTGATTAGATATTTGGAGGTGGCGAAAATGCTTGACCCTAACAAGACGATACAATTTTCACTCAAAGATGAGCGTGAACAAACTACTCGTCAGATTCTGGTGACTGTTTATGATGCTTTGGTTGAAAAGGGATACAACCCTGTTAACCAGATTGTTGGATATATTCTTTCCGAAGACCCAACTTATATCACAACTCATAACAATGCGAGAAGTCTTATTCGTCGCCTTGACAGAGACGAACTTTTACAGGACCTTGTAAAAGAATATCTTAAAGTATCAAAAGATAAGTAGGTGTTTGTTTTGGCTAAAGAAAGTGGAAAATTTCTCACTTATAAAGGCAAACCATTAGTCAGAAACGGCAACACTCTTTATTACGGCTTCCCAAATGACAAGTATGTTATTATGATGCAGATTCTTGCAACAAAGCCTGTTAATGATGTTGAGGTTGCGTCAAAAGTTTCTATTCAGTTGCTTAATACTGACCCTGATGTAAGCCCACGTGAAAGAATCGTGAAATCAAGCGAGAAAAAAGGCCTTTATGCTGCTCTCGACATCGCAGAAGTGTGGTTGTCACGTGCATTGGCTAATAACTAATCAAACGGAACGGTGGATGGGATGTCCACCGTTTTATGTTTTAATGAAAGGATTTGGAAAATATGTTTCATACAATGACTATTGCAGGACTTGAGCGTAATTTACCTATTTGTCCTCTGAACGATGAACTTCAGATTGCAGGTTTTGTTATTTTCGGCGACCCTGAACTGACAACTGCTTGTGCCCACGAATTACTGAAAAAAGCCCCCGAATATGATTACATAATCACAGCGGAGGCTAAAGGTATTCCCCTTGCTCACGAAATGGCAAGACTTCAGGGAAATGAAAAATATTTTGTTGCCCGTAAAAAGCCAAAGCTTTATATGACAGGAGTTTTTGAATCAACTGTAAACTCAATTACAACTGAGGGTGAACAAAAACTCTATCTCGATTTGGCTGATGCAGAGCTTATGAAAGGCAAAAAAATTCTCATTGTTGATGATGTTGTGTCACTCGGACAGTCACTCAAAGCAGTTGAAAAACTTGTCAATGATGCAGGTGGAATTGTCTGCGGAAAAATGTTTATTTTAGCCGAGGGTGACGCTGCCACAAGAGATGACATTATTTTCCTTGAAAAATTACCGTTGTTTGATAAGGACGGAAAAGAAATATAAGAGCAAAAATGTAGGGGCAATTCACGAATTGCCCGTCAGCATTACAGGAAAACTAATTCGGACTATTCGTGAATCGTCCCTACGCAAATTCGCCTTTCCCTCAAGGAGAAGGCAAAATGGTGGTGTTGAAATGAAATTATATATGAAACAAAAGGTTTTTTCATGGGCTGATAAATTCTCAATTTATGACGAAAACGGAAATGATGCTTATTGGGTTGAGGGCGAAGTTTTTTCAATCGGTAAAAAGCTTGACCTTTTTGACAAGGAAAACAACCACAAAGCACATATTCATCAGAAAGTTTTGTCATTCCTGCCACGGTTTTTCATAGAAATAAACGGTGAAGATGTTGCGGAAGTTGTAAAGCATTTTACACTTTTCACGCAAAAATTCAGCGTAACGGGATATGATTGGCAGGTTGACGGTGATTTTCTTGCCCACGAATATGAAATTCACCGTGATAATCACACCGTAGCAACCATTTCAAAGGAATGGTTCACATGGGGTGATACATATTCAATTGATATTGCAGACGGAGTTGACCCTGTGGGTGTACTCTGCGTGGTGCTAATTATTGACGCAATTCTCGCACAGTCAAATAACGCAAAAATTTCATTTACATTTGGTGGATAAAATTTTAAGTTGAAAGCTGAAAGTGGAAAACGGAAAGTAAATTCTGTTAAGTCGGATGGTAGCCAGGGG
>JAZSKT010000003.1:0-21311 GCA_045534995.1 Candidatus Fimenecus sp. | reverse complement strand
CAGCGGATAAAACAGGAACAATTACAGAAATTGATTATATTTGCGAATATGCAGAGATACTTCGCAATATGATTAAGCAAGGTGTAAATGCAGATGATTATGACAAACCTCTTGATGGGTTTAAGATAGCAGTTGACGCAGGAAACGGTGTCGGCGGATTTTATGCAACTGAAGTTTTAGAGCCTTTAGGTGCAGATGTGTCTGCAAGTCAATTTTTAGAGCCTGACGGAATGTTTCCTAACCATATTCCGAATCCTGAAAATAAAGTTGCTATGGAATTTATTCGCAAAGCTACCGTGGAAAATAATTGCGATTTGGGTGTGATTTTTGACACGGATGTTGACCGTGCATCTTGTGTTGACGAGAAAGGTGAAGAAATCAACAGAAATGCTATTGTGGCATTGGCTTCGGTAATTGCTCTTGAAGGTAACGAAGGCGGCAGTATTGTTACAGACTCTGTTACAAGTGACGGACTTCGTGAATTTATTGAGGACACACTTGGTGGCAAACACATTCGTTTCAAGCGTGGATATAAAAATGTAATTGACGAAGCAATTCGTCGTACAAATCTTGGTGAAAACACACCACTTGCTATTGAAACATCAGGTCATGCGGCATTTAAAGAAAATTATTATCTTGACGACGGCGCATATCTCGTTACAAAAATTATCATCAAGGCTGCTGTACTTCGTAAAGAGAACAAGAAAATCGGCGATTGCATATCGGCACTTAAAAAACCTCTTGAAGAAAAAGAACTTCGTTTTAATATCATGCAAGAAAATTTCAGAGAAATCGGCGAAAAACTTATTGAAGATATAAAGACTATTGCAGAGAATAATGATGAAATGATTTTAGCGCCGGATAATTATGAGGGCGTCAGAGTTTCTTTCAAGGATGAAAAAAGAAATGGCTGGTTCTTGCTTCGCTTGTCAGTTCACGACCCTGTTATGCCGTTTAACACGGAAAGCGATGCTGAAAACGGATGTATTGAAATTTGTAAAACTTTCTGTGAAATCGTAAAAAACGTAAAGGGAATAGACTTTACACCTGTTAAAGAATTTATAAAAATGCAATAAAAGTGTTGACAAATACGATAAAAAAAATTACTATTATTAGAGTAAAAGAAATTGAACGGAGGTGTGAATATGGTATTCGAAAAGGTTCGTGCAATTATCTGTGACCAACTTGAATTGGATGAGGACGTTGTTACATTAGATGCTGTTCTCCTTGAGGATTTAGGCGCTGATAGTATTGACCTTGCAGATTTGGTTATGACTCTTGAGGATGAATTCGATATGGAAATCTCCGACGAAGAGCTTGAAAATATTAGAACTGTTGCTGATATTGTTAAGTTTATCGAAGAAAACTAATTAACAATTTTAATTTAAATTATATAATATAACCACTGATTAAGTCGAAATCACAATTCTCAGTGGCTACTTTTCCGTCATAAACGCCAAAAATACTCGTTAATACACAAAGTATTGCCTGCGTTTTTTGACTTTTCTGACAAAAAACTATCTCACTGATAATCGCAACTCGATTTAATCGGTGATTACTGACAGGGACAGAAAATTTTTGTCCCTGTATCTTTTATAGAAAGTAAGGAAGAAAAAATGGCTGAACAAAAAAAGATGGTTGAAGAAATCACCTCAATGGACGTGGATTTTGCCAAATGGTACACCGACGTTGTAAAAAAAGCAGAGTTAGTTGAATATACCAGCGTTAAAGGATGTATGGTTATTCGACCTTATGGCTATGCAATCTGGGAAAACATTCAGAAAACACTTGACGAGATGTTTAAGGAAACAAGACATGAAAATGTTTGTATGCCTATGTTTATCCCTGAAAGTCTTTTGAATAAGGAAAAGGACCACGTTGAAGGTTTTGCTCCTGAGGTTGCTTGGGTAACTCATGGCGGAAGCGAAAAACTTGAAGAGCGTCTTTGTGTTCGACCTACTTCTGAAACACTTTTCTGTGAGCATTATGCAAACATAATTCAATCTTATCGCGACCTTCCAAAGCTCTATAACCAGTGGGTTTCTGTTGTTCGTTGGGAAAAGACTACAAGACCTTTCCTTCGTACTCGTGAATTCTTGTGGCAGGAAGGCCATACAATCCACGCAACTGCAGAGGAAGCACAGGAAGAAACAATCCAGATGCTTAATGTGTATGCAGATTTCTGTGAAAACTGTCTTGCAATGCCTGTTGTAAAAGGCGTTAAAACTGCGAAAGAGCGTTTTGCAGGTGCAGAGGATACATATACAATTGAAGCACTTATGCACGACGGTAAGGCTTTGCAGTCAGGTACAAGCCACTATTTTGGTGACGGATTTGCAAAAGCATTTGGAATTCAATTCCAGGATAAGGATAATAAATTAAAGCATCCGTTCCAGACATCTTGGGGATGTACAACTCGTCTTATCGGTGCGCTTATTATGACTCACGGTGACGATAACGGTCTTGTTTTACCACCAAAAGTTGCCCCTGTTCAGCTTGTTGTTATTCCTGTTGCAAGTCACAAGCCTGGCGTTAAGGAAAAAGCAACTGAGGTTTATGAAAACCTTAAGAAGATTTGCAGAGCAAAAATCGACCTTACAGATAATTCACCAGGTTGGAAGTATGCTGAGTACGAAATGAAAGGTGTTCCGCTCAGACTTGAGTTAGGTCCTCGTGACATTGAAAATAATCAGTGTGTAGTTGTTCGTCGTGATACAAGAGAAAAGTATTTTGTATCTCTTGATGAGTTGGAAACAAAGATTCCCGAACTTTTACAGATGGTTCACGATGGTCTTTATAACGCAGCGCTTGAGCGTCGTAACAATATGACTTATGTGGCTCAAAATATGGACGAAATGATAGAAACTGCAGAAAACAAGCCTGGATTTATCAAGGCTATGTGGTGTGGTGACCGTGAATGTGAAGATGCTCTTAAAGAGCAGGCGGGTGTTACATCTCGTTGTATTCCTTTCGTTCAGGAAAAGGTCAGTGACAAATGTGTTTGCTGTGGTAAACCTGCAGACAAAATGCTCTATTGGGGCAAAGCATATTAATTAAAATAAATTAAGGCGAGGTTTTCCTCGCCTTTTTCTTTTGCCTTGTATTGAATTGCCAATAAATGTGTGATAAAATATTATGATAAATAAATTGGGGGAGTATGCGTGAAGATAATTGATATTTCGAGAGAAGTTTTAAGCTGTCCTGTTTATCCGGGCGACCCGGTTGCGAATCTTGAGAGGGTTAAAGATATTGATAGTGATTGTCAGTACAATCTCAGCAAGATAGATATGTGCCTGCATAACGGAACACATATGGATGCACCGTTGCATTTTTTATCTGACGGCGTTGATATTACTGAAATTCCTCACGAGGTGTTTTTTGGCCCTTGCGTGGTAGTTGAAACAGACACTCCTGTAATTACAGGTGCGTTTGTGGAGGAATATTTTCCAAGAAATGCGAAAAGAATACTTGTAAAAAGCAACGGAATATCATATTTTCACGAATCTGCCGCATCAGCTCTTGCTGATTTAGGTTATATTCTTATTGGTACTGACGGAATGACCGTTGAGCCTGAGGGTTGTGACGGAAGAACTCACAGAATGTTTATGCTTAATAATATTACGCTTCTTGAAAATCTCGATTTGAGCCTTGCAAAGTCAGGCGACTATTTTCTTTCAGCTGCACCACTGAAAATTAGCGGTGCAGAGGCTGCTCCTGTTAGAGCGTTTTTGGTGTCAGACTTCATTTTCTGGAGCGGAGACAATAAATAACTAAACGGCGGAAAACGATATGGTTAAAAATTTACTAAACCTGTTTTTGACCTTTGCAAAAATAGGCGCAATGACATTTGGAGGCGGTCTTACAATGTTGCCGCTTCTTACAAAGGAAATTGTTGAAAAAAGAAAATGGGCAACAGAGGAGCAGTTGCTTGACTATTATGCCGTAGGACAATGTACTCCCGGTATTATTGCGGTAAATACAGCAACCTTTGTGGGATATTATCATGCAGGAGTTTTAGGCGGAATATTCGCAACCTTAGGTATGGTAACTCCGTCAATAATAATTATTATTATAGTTGCAGCATTGCTCCAGCAGTTTATGGAATATGAAATTGTGGCAAGTGCGCTTATGGGTATCCGTGCGGTTGTGTGTGCATTATTGGCACATACGTTTATAACTCTTTCAAAGAAGAGTCTTGTTGATGTTGCAACAGTTGTTTTGTTTATTGTAGGACTTGTTTTATGCTTTGTATTTGACATAACTCCTATAATTATCGTTATTATCGGCGGAGTTGCAGGTGTTATAATCGGCAAAATCAAGGAGGTGTGCAGCAAATGACCTTCTTGTATTTGTTCTGGGAATTCTTTAAAATAGGGCTTTTTGCAGTTGGTGGGGGTCCTGCTACAATTCCGTTCCTTTTTGACCTTGCAGCAAGTGATTACGGTTGGTTTACACAGAAACAACTTGTCGATATGATTGCTGTCAGCGAAAGTACACCTGGACCTATCGGTGTTAATATGGCTACCTATGCAGGATATAATGCAGGATATGGTGAAATGGGGCTTGTAGGTGGCATTTTAGGTGGTATAACTGCAACTGCGGGTCTTGTTGTGCCGTCAATTATTGTAATTGTAATTATCGCAGGTTTTTTAAAGGCATTTTCAGAAAATAAATATGTAAAAAATGCTTTTTACGGAATTCGGCCTGTAGTTACTGCAATCGTGCTTTTTTCAGTTTACGGAATTATTTCACAGACAGTATATCAGGATGAAAAATTTGTTATTCCCGTCATTTTAATCGCAGTAGTGCTTTTTGCGCTTATGTTTATAAAGAAGCTTAAAAAATTACATCCTGCATTCTGGCTTTTAGTCGGTGCAGTTGCGGGCATCATATTAAAATTATAAGGAGTTTGTATGTCACTTCAAAAAAATCAGGATATACAACTGAATATTGAAGGTTATACTGCTGAGGGAAACGGTGTAGGTCATTATAATGGTCAGGCGGTTTTCGTTTCGGGTGCTGCTAAAGGTGACAGCATAATCGCTCATATTATAAAGGCGAAAAAGACATATGCTATCGGTATAATCAAGGAGATTATCAAACCTTCAAAGGACAGAATAAAGGTTGATTGTCAGCATTTCCGTTCCTGTGGAGGCTGTGTTTTTCGTCACATATCCTATGAGGCAGAAAAGAAACTTAAACGACAAAAAGTTGTTGATGCGTTTCAAAGATTAGCCCACATGGATGTGCCTGTAAAGGATATAATCACTTGCGAAACCTCAAGATACAGAAATAAAGCACAATATCCCGTAGGCTTTGACAAGGATATTGTGGCAGGATTTTATGCCCAGAAAAGTCATAGAATAATCAATTCCTCTGATTGTGTTCTTCAGCCTGAAGAATTTGCAGAAATCGTTGATGTGATAAAAGAGTGGATGAGAGAATTTGGTGTTCCGGCATACGATTCAATAAATCATACGGGACTTGTTCGCCACATTTACATAAGAAAAGCCTTTAAAACAGGACAGATAATGGTGTGTCTTGTAATCAACGGCAACACCTTACCTTATGCGGATGAACTTTGTGACGATTTAATGAGATTTGAAGCAATCAAGAGCATTGTTATAAACGAAAATACAGAAAAGACAAATGTGATTCTTGGTAAAAGTTGTACAACCCTTTGGGGTGATGATTATATCGAGGATGTCCTCTGTGGTGTAAAAATAAGACTATCACCATTGTCTTTTTATCAAGTTAATCACGATTGCGCGGAATTGCTTTATAAGAAAGCATTGGAATATGTGGAGATAAAAGGGGATGAAACTGTTCTTGACCTTTATTGTGGTGCAGGAACAATTGGTCTTTCAATGGCTAAAAATGTAGGAAAAGTAATCGGTGTTGAGATTATTCCCGAAGCCATTGATGACGCAAAGGAAAATGCAAGACGAAACAATATAGAAAACTGCGAATTCTACTGTGGCGATGCAAAAGATGCAGTTAAAATGTTGAGGGATAAACAAATAACACCTGATGCTGTTATCCTTGACCCACCACGAAAAGGCTGTGACAGGGAAGTTCTCGAATGTGTTGCAGAAATGAATCCAAAAAGAATTGTATATGTTTCCTGCGATGTATCAACTCAAGCAAGAGATTGTGCAATATTAAAGGAATTAGGCTACGACACAAAAGAAGTAACACCGGTTGATATGTTTCCGCGCACAAGTCATACGGAATCAGTGGCTTTACTGTGTAAAAATTAAAGTTTTAATATAAAAATAAAGACCGAGAAGTTACTAAAGCTGTAACTTCTCGGTTTTGTTATTTTTATGTTTATTTAGCTGTTTTGCGTTTTATTGCCAAGATGAGTATGAGTACACCCAAGAGTAACAAAGCTGAAACAAGAGCTAAATTAGTCGTTGTAAAATATGGTATTCCTGTATTAGGAATTTGGACATCATCTTTAACCGGTTTTTGTACATCGTCTTGAACTGGTTTTTGGATAGTATCTTGAACCGGTTTTTGTACATCGCCCTGAACAGGTTTTTGTGTATTATCTTGAATCGGATTTTGTATATCGCCCTGAACTGGTTTTTGGGTATTGTCTTGAACCGGCTTTTGTACATCGCCCTGAACAGGTTTTTGGGTATTGTCTTGGACTGGCTTTTGTACATCGCCCTGAACTGGTTTTTGGGTATTGTCCTGGACAGGCTTTTGTACATCGCCTTGAACCGGTTTTTGTGTATTATCCTGGACAGGTTTTTGAGGAGTATTCAATTCTCTTTCGTATGCACATTCATTACATGTTGCATCAGTATCGCTTGTGTATGAGTGTGGAACGAATTCACCATAATATTGATTACATCTCTCACATTGTGCTTGTTTACTACAAGTTGCCGTGCCACCTGTATGACCACAAGCATCAATTTTATTACCTTGTTCAAACACTTCTTTACAAGCTTCACAAATGGTATCACCGGTATAGCCATCTGTTGTACAGGTTGCATCCTTTTGATTTACCAAAACTGGTTTATGGTTTGCTGCATGAAGAATTGTAAATGATGAATAACCACAAGGGCAAGACTTTGTTATGGAACCATCTTCTGTACAAGTTGCAGGAACAGTAACTGTTGTGTAGTGACTCTCAATATCTGCAACGTTATAATGAGTTTGAGCTGATGCAAGAGCTTCGTTACCATATTGAACGTTGATTTCTGCATAAGTTGTCTCGTTAGATTCATAATAAACGATTTCCAATGATGGACAATCGTAGAATGCATCATAACCGACGGTTCCAATATCTTTATTCAAGTAAACTGTTTTTAATGAGGTGCATTTTTTGAATGTTGCATTGCCTATTCCTGTAACTCTTTTTGGAAGAACAATTTCTTCAAGAGCTGAGCAACCATAGAACATTTCAGCACTTAAGGCAAATGTTTCGCCTTCTTCAAAAATATTTACATCAACAAGTGCAGTGCAATATATAAATGATTTACCATATATAGCGGTTACGCTTTCTTGTATTTTAACTGAGGTTAAGCCTTCGCAACCTTTAAAAGCTGTCCAAATTTCTTCTGTGTTTCCACCAATAACAACGGTTTTAATAGAATCACAATTTATAAAGGTATAATCCTTTATTCTTTTAGCTTCTTTGATTTCTGCGTTTTCTAAAAGAACGTCATTGAAATACAAACAACGGCTATAATAAACAGGGTTTGATGATTCTGAATCAAATCTTATCATTGCCCACTCGTCAATAGTGCCACGATAGTTAACTTTTTTAAGATTAAAGCAACGACCGAATGCGTTATCGCCAAATATTGTGAGTGATGTTGGTAAATCTACACTTTCTAAATTAGAACAGCCAAAAAATGCAGAACGACCAAGTGCTGTAATTCCATCAGCAATATAAACGCTTTTAAGAGATTCACAATTGATAAATGCATAAGGATAAACACCTTCAACATTTTCAATTGTTATGTTTTCAAGTAACTCACCGTTTATATATAAGTTTTTAGAATAATACACAGGGTTTGAAGAATCTCTAAAGAAATTAATGCTAACCCATTGTTCAAGTGTGCCTGTGTAATTTACATAATTTATATTTGTTGAGTTTAAAAATGCATCAGCGCCAACTTGAGCCAATGAGCTTGGCAAAACAACAGTTTTTAATGCCTTACTATTTTCAAACGCATTAGCATCAATTAAGATGGTGCCTTCAGCTATTACAAGGTCTTCAACTGAAGTGCCAAAGAATGCACCAGCACCAATTAACTGTACGGTACTTGGAATGCTTATATTCTTTATTGAAGCACAATTATAAAATGTGTATGGTTTAATTGATGTAACGCCTGAAAAAGATGCATCTTCAAGCAATTCGCCATTTATGTACAGGCATTGAGCGGTTGTAACAGGGTTTGCCCACCATTCACTAAAATCTATTTGCGACCACTCGTTAACAGTCATATTTGTGTTAACTTTTTCAATTCTTCCGCAGTTTTGGAAAGCGTTGCGACCAACCTTTTCAATGTTTTTTCCGAAATTAACCTCTTTCAAATAACAACAATATTCGAAAGCTTGGGTTTCAATTTCAACAACAGAATCAGTAAATGTAACTTTTTCTAATGTTTCACAAGATGCAAGTGCAGCTGCTTTAACAATTGGTGTTGAAATAACTGCTTCTGTGAGTTTCTCTCCATTTATATAAAGAGTTTTTGCCGAAGAAATGGGGTTATTGCCATTAAAATCAATACTAACCCATTGGTCAACTGTACCGTTATAGTAAGGCTCTTTAACTCTTGTGTTACCAAGTGCACTTTGACCGAATTTCTGAATTGATGCAGGAATTGTCATTTTAACAAGTTTTGGACAATTCCAGAATGCCATTTTCCCAATTTCCTTTACACCTTCTAATAAAACTACCTCTGCAAGCACCTTACAATTGTAAAAAGCTTCCGTACTAACTGCAGACAATGAGCCAGGAATTGTAACCTTAGTTATTTTTTCGTTTCCAGAGAATAATCCATTAGCCATACATGTTGTGCCATCTTTAATGATTATTTCTCCTGAAGTTGATTTCATTGTGGCAATCAAGTAATTATCAAGATAAAGAAGTGTTCCGTCCCAATTTGCCTCATTTTTATAATAAGCTGTGTTGTAAAAAGCATTAGAGCCTAACGAAGTTATATTGTCAGACATAACTATTATTTCGAGATTTGTACAATTTTGAAAAGCACGAGATTCAATAGTTGTTACGGTATCAGGAATTACAACCTTTGTAAGTTCTTTGCAGCTATCAAAAGCATAGCTACTAATACCAACAACAGTCAACCCATTAATTTCTTCAGGAATAATCAGCTCACCTGTTTTGTCCACTTCTCCTGATTTACTGAATCCACTGATATAGCAAGTGTCATCTCCCATACTTTTATAAGTCAAATCACCTGCATCTGCCGCACTTGCAACCAGTGTAAAAGCTCCACCAAAATCAACGACAGTTGCGCATAATGCCAGTGGACATATTATCATAGAGGCTGCCAAAATTATTGGCAAAAAATTCTTGATATATGTTTTCATAAAATATTCTCCTTTCAATTATGAGATATTGTTATAATACAATTTTAATAAAAACAAATTCTACAATCAATCAAAATGCAAAATTATCGAAAAACCCTACAAAACTATTGAAAAGCGTTGATGATTAACTAAACAACTCTTTAAAATATATATTTTATTGGTTAATTGGAATCAGAATTGTGAATTTAAATTGTTTTGTTTTTTCATCGAATTCCCAATCTAACTCACCGTCATATTTATCAACAATTTTTTTAATGCTCTTTGTACCAAATCCGTGCATTTCCTTATTTTCTTTACTTGTAACAAGTTCACCATTTTTAGTGTTCGGTTGAATGTCGCAACTATTTATTACCGCTATTTTGCGATAAGAATTCATAACATTTGCTATCTGAATAAGCACTTTTTTCTCTGCCGATTTCTCAGCGCTTTCAGTTGCATTATCAAGAAGGTTATTAAATAAAGATGATATATCATTGTTACTCATAATTGTCAGGTTGTCAGTTACAATGTCTATTTCGAGCTCAATATTTTTTTCTTCACAAACATATGCATATTTACTTAATATAACATCTAAAAGTCTGTTTTGCGTTTTACCCATATTATTTAATTTGGATATTTCTCCAAGCAAATCATTGATATATTCTTTGATTTCATCTGATTCAGTCATTGAACTAATTGTAAGAAAGTGATTTTTATAATCGTGCGCCATAACTTGCATTGACTGATTTTTCTTCTCGATTAAATTAAGATACTGCATATCTATCTCGTTTTTCTGATGAGCAAGTTCCAACTCCATAAGCTTTTGTGTGTTCTTTTCAGCTTTTTCATATATTACATAAACTATTACATTAGCTAAAAACAAAACGATACTTGCTATCAATATCCAAACACTTTCGGCCTTTTCAATTGCTATATTTTTAGTCACAAATCTAAATGCAAATAAAACCAATGCACTACTAAAAGGTAATACAGCAAGACCTACCCATGTTCCCCATGATTTTGCACTGTTTTCTTTTATTGATAGTCTTGCAAGTACTCGAGAGATAAAGAAAAGCAACAGCATACTTGCCAACGACTGCAAATGAAGGCTGTTATTGGCTGCATTTTTTAAAATCATAGATGAAAAATAAACCACTACAAATTCTGAAATAAAAACAGAAATCATAAATGCAAGTCCATGAAACAAGGAAGATTTTAAAGAGCTTTTATATAGTAGTTTCAGAACAAGTACATTTATTAAAAACATAAATATTATATTTAATAGCTCAAATTTGAAAACTACATTTATAACATAAAGCAGAGAATATGCTCCCAATGTCCCAAGAAAAGATACAACATGATTAAATTTAGGCTCATAAATTGATTTTGCTAAAAAGAATACAATTAAAACTTCTATAAAATAAATCGTTGCTAAAAACACCATAATTATCTCCTTTCTAACACATAAAAGAATGCCTTTTTAATTTGGGCTTGTTTCTTGGGGGCAATCGCTACAGAATATCGTTCAACAATATTGCCATCTAAATCTTTTCTGCCCAGCACTAATTCTGTTCTGGTATGCCTGATAGAATAATCCAAATTAACTATATAACTGGAATGAGGACAAACGAAAGATATACCATTAAGTCTTAATTTCCAATCGGTTATTTTTTCTTTTGATAAATATGTACCGTTCACAGTAATTATTTTTGTTTTTCTTCCGTCGATTTCCAGTAGAATAATATCATTGGTATAAATTCTGACATCCTCACCTGAGTTCATATCGTTAAATACAATAATATCGTTCTTAAGTAAATCGTTTGCATCATCTAACGCCTTGTAAAGTCTTGTAACATCAAGGGGTTTAGACAAAAATCTGAATGCATTAATTTTGAAAGCGTCATCTAAATATCCGTTATATGATGTAATTACAAAAATAATATTGCGTGGGTTTCTCTTCTTTAATTTTTTACCGGTTTCAATGCCATTGATGTCCTCCATTTCAACATCAAGGAACACTAAGTCAAATAAAAGCTCGTCCTTTAAAAGTTCTTCTCCGCTTTTAAATTGAAATATATTAAGTGAAACGCTTTTCTCATCAAAATAATTTCTTAAACTGTTTTCAAGAAAAACCCTGAAATCTCTATCATCATCACAAATTGCTATGTTCAAAACATCACCTCATATATATTATGAATGTATTAAGTATATCAAAAAAGACGGAACAATTAAATGTCAGTTATTTACAAGTCCCCTAGAATATATACTACATATTTGTCCGGTAAAAACAAGTCATAATACAAAATTATCGAAAAATGCGACAAAATTATTAATCAATCTTGAATATGTATATATCTTTTTCACGGCTAATGTGTTACAATATAAAAAAATATGCAATTGTTTAGTGAGGTTTTATTTTATGAACGGAATGACTCGCAGAGAGCAACAGGTTACAGATATAAATGAGATTATAGAAATTCTCAACAAATCAAAGGTAGTTCATGTTGGTATGATAGACGGCGACGAGCCTTATGTTGTACCTATGAATTACGGATACACTCTTGAAGATGGAAAACTAACTATTTATCTTCATGGTGCAAGACGAGGCAGAAAGATAGATGTAATAAAATCAAATCCAAAGGTTTTTTATGAGATGTGTTGTGATATTACACCTTTTGAAGGCGAAGTTGCCTGTAAATACGGTATTACTTATGCTTCAATTATGGGAAGAGGACTTGCAACTCTTGTTGAAGATGTTGAGGAGAAAAAACAGGCACTGTCAATACTTATGAAAACACAGACAGGAAAAGATTTTGCGTTTGAGGATAAACTTACAACGGTTGTAAGTATCATAAAGATTGATACCCTTGAATTTACTGCGAAAAAAAGACCTTTTCCAAAGAAGTAAATTGTAGTTTTAACATCTTAAACTGAAAGGGCGGTTTCGATTATGGAAAAAGACAGATTCAGTGTAAAGAAGACATTGGCAGGGATTTTGGTAGTTTGCCTTCTTGTAGCGGCAATTTTGCCATTACCTTTTGGTGGATACAAAAAGTTATGGGCAAGGCTTACGGAAGAACCAATTGACTATACTTATGTTCTTGTACATGGTATGGGTGGCTGGGGCGAAAGTGCCGGAATGAATAATATTACACCATATTGGGGCTCAACAACAGGCAGTCTTTCAGGCTATCTTCGTTCACAGGGTTATCTTGTTGAAGAAGCAACAGTAGGACCGTTTTCAAGTGCTTGGGACAGAGCTTGTGAACTTTACGCACAGCTTATGGGAACAACAGTTGACTACGGCGAGGCACACAGCAAAGCTCACGGACACGAAAGATATGGTAGGGCATATTCAAATGCACTTGTTGAAGATTGGGGTACTGAAACCGATGGTGGTCAGACAAGGAAAATCAACCTTATTGGTCATTCTTTCGGTGGTAATACCATTACACTTTTTACAAGCATTCTCGAATACGGAAGTGAAGCAGAAGTACAGGCAAGTCCTGACGATTGCTCATCGTTTTTCACAGGTGGAAAGGGTGAGTATTTAAATAGCGTTACAACTCTTTGTTCACCCCATAACGGTTCAACTCTATTTTATGTTGTTGACCACGGAAATCTTGTGGAAACTGCATTGAATGTGCTTTTTGTAACGGGTGGAATAGGAGATGCGTATAACAGCAGTCTTATTGATTTCCAACTGGAACATTTTGGTATTAAGTCAGGTACAGACGATACAATTTCACTTGTAAACGGTGATTTCAGCAACGGTAAGGATAATGCCTTTTATGACTTATCGCCTGACGGTGCAGCAGAACTCAATAAGACAATTAAAACAGTTGAAAATGTATATTATTTCTCGTTTGCTTACAACACAACAAAAAAATCTCCAATTTCTAATCATCAGATACCAATCTCTTCCACGATGGTGGTGCTTATGCCGATTGCTACATTGATTGGTAGATATACAGATACAAGTTCAACAGCGTCAATTAAAATTGATGAAAGTTGGCTTCCTAATGACGGACTTGTGAATGTTGTTTCGGCACAATATCCTGCAGATGAGGAATATATAGAATACAATGAGCAGGTAGAAGAAGTTCGGCGCGGTTGTTGGTATGTTTTCCCAACTATTGAGGGTGACCACGGTGCAGTTATCGGTATGAACGGAAAAACTAATGAAACACGCAAATTCTATACTGACCAAATTACTTTGATAGACAGTTTACCAAGGATAAGATAAGTGTATGATTTTAATTCGCGACACACATTCGGATATTATTATAAATAATTTTGCAGACAGAAAAATTCAATATGCTTTTCACGATATCGACGGAACACATTCGCTTATCCGTGAGTGGCCTCCCGTTATGAGCATCTGTCTTTATGATGTTATCACGAATGGTCTGCCTGAAAATTTTGACAGCGAAGAAAATGTAAAAAGGCTTATTTCCCTTGCGGGGACAAAAATTTTACCCGAAACAGATGCTTTTTGTGTTGAGTCGGCAGGGCTTTCTGCACTAACACAAATGGAATGGGCTATCCGTAGAAGCATTCAGGAGGGCAAAATTACAGTTTCTTGTAACCAGGACACAAATGCACAGATACTTGAAAGAATCAACAACGGAAACGAATATTATGATGATTTGCCTGAAACGGCTGAAATGAATGAGATGCTCGAAAAACAGACTCCACGACTTTTCAAGCTTTATGAGGCAGTTCTCAACGGATATTGCAGAGATAAAAATCTTGTTCTCGCAAAGGAAAATCCCGAAAAATTCCGTGTAAAAGGCTCATGTGAATTTTTGAAATATTTATACGAAAATGGTGTTAAGAACTATTTTGTCACAGGTGCAGTTGTGGAAAAAGGTATGGGAATGCACGAGGAAGTTGAAGCACTCGGATATGCCATCGAAAAAGGCGAGTTGATAGAAGACATCATTGGCTCAACCTGGACAGAAAAAAAGCCCAAAGATGCAGTTATGAAAGACTTGATTAAAGAACTGAACATTTCAGGTGAAAATGTTCTTGTTATTGGTGACGGCAGAGCAGAAATTCAGGCAGGTGTTGAACTCGGTGCTGTTGTAATAAGCCGATTACCTCAAAGTGCAAAATATCAGCGTGAATTACATAAGAAATTGGGTACAAATGCAATTGTAGAAGATTTTACAGGTAAAGAATTTTATGATTTATTTAAAGAGGTAGAATAGTGGATAGTATTTTTGAAAGATATCCTGAACTTAAATGTTGTGAAAACGATATTGAAAAAGCCTTGAGCCTGATTATTGAAACATATAAAAGAAACGGAAAAATTCTCGTTTGCGGTAATGGTGGAAGTGCTGCCGACAGTGAGCATATTGTTGGTGAACTTATGAAAGGTTTTTTGCTGAAAAGAAAAACAAACGACGACAGACTGTCAACGGAATTAAAAGAAAATCTTCAAGGTGCTTTGCCTGCAATTTCTCTTTCCAGTCAGACAGCATTGTTGACTGCGTTTAACAATGACCTTGACCCTGAATATGTTTTTGCACAGCAGGTATACGGATACGGTAAGGAAAATGATTTGCTTATTGCCATATCAACATCAGGAAATTCAAAAAATGTCTTGAGAGCAGTTGAGGTTGCAAATTGCATAGGTGTCAACACACTTGCTTTAACAGGCGGTGACGGTGGTAAAATTAAAGACCTTGCCACAGTAACAATTTGTGTTCCTTTTGATGAAACATATAAAATTCAGGAATATCACTTGCCGATTTATCATTATCTTTGTGCAAAAGTTGAAAAAGAATTTTTTAAGTAATATAAGAAAAACTCCACTTGCGGTGAACAAGTGGAGTTGTTTTTTTTTGTTTATTTTTCAATGAATTTACCATAGTGTTTAGGTTCCATAATTTTTGGTGCGTATGACATAACCTTATTAAAAAGACTTAATATAGTTTTATTTGGTATCATCTGCTCAAAGAAACCGCCAAGGTTATTTAAAATTTCAGCACCTGACGGTGAACTTGACGGAATCATAATAACCTTGTCTTTAGGACGGAATTCAAAAATAAGATTTCGTTTTGCAACTGTCTGGATAGGACGGATAGTCACAAGCAAACTTTCGTTATCAAGCCAGAAAGCGTTTGCACAAACAGTAAAATCAATATTACCTAAAGTAATTTTAGAATAACGATAACGACCATCAAGGCCTAAAATAATAGTGTTTGTTTCTAATCCCTCTGACCATTTCATTCGACATTCTTTTTCGTCAAAATCAAACTTGACCATGTCAATGTTGCCGGGTTTGTCAGTAAGCATATATGTAACAGCCATAGGCAAAACACTCAATTGGAAACCTGTCAGATTAAGAAGAAGTTTCTTGCGGAATTTGATATATCTATTTTGAATAATGCTTTCCATTGATGGGCGGTCACTTGGGAATAAAGGCTCAACAATTGTATTTTCAATTTGTTCTCCTGTTTCGTCTGCTTCCTCAAAGGCTCTTGGGAAATACTTAAATATGTAGTCGAGACAGCCGGTTTCATCTGTAACAGCAGATGTTACGATTACCGCAGCGTCATATTCAGGAATACCAATACCAAACTGAGAGAACATACCGTCTGCACGGAAAGAACTTTCGTCAATACTGTTTTTCCAGAAACAATAGCCATATCCGCATGAAGCGTCCGTTCCGGGACGATTGTATTCGTTATCAATTTGCTTTTTTGTTGCCTCAATAGCCCATTTTTCAGGAATAACCTGAACACCGTTGTACATACCTTTCTGCAAATAACAAAGAGTAAGCTTTGCAATATCTTCAGTTTTGAGATAAAGTCCCCAGCCACCTGCTTCAACACCGTTTCGGTCAGTTTCCCAGAACGGAAAATCAATTCCAAGTGGCAGGAAAAGGCGAGGAGTGAGATATTCTCTCATACTCATACCTGTAACTCGTTTGATAATTGCAGAGAGCATAAAGATGTTTTCGTTAATGTATAAGAATTTTTCGCCAGGCTCAAAAACCCAAGGAGAGTTCATGTAGTCTGCAATCCAATCAATCTTGCTCTTATCGGAAAGAAAACTTGGTTGCTTACCTGATGACATTCTCAAAAGGTTATGAATTGTTAATTTTTCAAAGCGTTCATCCGGTTTCTTCGGTGGATAATCAGGAAAAAGGTCAATAAGCTTTGTGTCAAGAGAAATAAGACCTTCACTGACGGCAAATCCGATTGCGGTACTTGTAAAAGACTTGCTTATAGAATAAACTGATTGCGGTGTTTCTTTGTTGTATGGCTCATTATACCATTCAACTGCTACCTTTCCGTGACGGATAACCATAAGACTATGATATTCATAGCCATTTTCCACGGCGTCGTTTAGAAATTCTTTAACGACCTTTGATGATACGCCAACTTCCTTTGGCGAGGTTGCTCTTGGAATAGAGTTACTTACAGACACTTTAAATCCCCCTTATTTTTTATCCTTTTCCTTAAAAACAAAAATTTTGCTCATCACATAATTCCCAACTGTGACTAACACCATAGCAATAATTTTTGCTATATTGTAATTTAAATATAAAAGTGTTGAAAGCACAAACATAGTACCCATATCGAGAAGCAGGGTTAACACTCTTGAAGAAACAAAAGCAGTCAATTCCTTAATAATATTTGGATTTTTGCTTTCAAAAACAAAAGTCCTGTTTGCAAAATAGGAAAAAAGCACAGCGCCCGTCCAGGAAAGAACATTTGCTATTTGAAGCTCTACCGCATTGTTACCGTTAAGGAATGTCCATGTGCTACCATAAAAAAGTGCCATACTTACTATAGTGGTAAGTCCACCAACAATAAGGTAGTTTATGATTTCCTTGTGCTTTTTATATAAATCCAAGATTTTATTCATTGTCAAAATCCTCGTTAAATGATTTTGATTTTGCTTTCAGGACCTCTTTTTCAATATAAACAGGTCTGTTTTTTCCTTGGATATATGTTCTTGCAAGGTATTCGCCCACAACACCTAAAAGCAAAAGTTGTAATCCACCAAGGAAAAGAATAAGAACAACAATTGTTGCATATCCCGGCACATCAACACCAAAGAAAAGTTTTTGAATAATAACTATGAACATATAAAGAATTGATGCCATAAAGGTGAATATTCCTACACCTGTTGCGATTTTCAACGGTAGCGTTGTGAATGCGATAATGCCTTCCAAAGCATATTTCAAAGATTTAAAGAATGACCACTTTGAATCGCCCGAAAGTCGTTCTTCTGCCACATATGGCATATAGTATGTGTTAAAGCCTATCCACGAGAAAATACCTTTTGAGAAGCGATAATATTCAGGTAATGAAAGAATTGCCTCTGCAACTCTTTTTCTAAATGTTCTGAAATCACTTGCGCCCTGATAAAAGTCCGTATCACTTGCAACATTGATGCATTTATAAAAGCACTTTTTCATAAAGGAATTAAATTTGCCTTCAATTCTCTCATTCTGATAAGCTGCCACCATATCGCAATCTTCGTTTTCTAAAAGGTAGCTGACCATTTTAACCACAATTTCAGGACGTTGTTGTAAATCAGCATCAATGATTGTAATAAAATCTCCGTTTGCGTGACGAAGTCCCGCAAGCATAGCGGCCTCTTTGCCAAAGTTTCTGGAAAACTCCACCACGGAAACAACAGAAGAATACGATTTATATAATTCTTTAAGATTTTGAGATGTAAGGTCACTACTTCCGTCGTTTACAAAAATGACTTCAAAAGAGTTGATTGCTTTTGGCATTTCCTGAAATGCATTAACGGTTTCCTTAAAAAATGGTAAAACATTATCCTGCTCGTTATAGCATGGGACTATTAAAGAGAGTTTCATATTGTTATCAGCCCTTTATCATTCGAATTTTTTTGCGTTTAGCTCTAATGCGGTTTCTGCGGATAATGAGAAGAATATAAATTATAATCAAAACTGCAACGATTGCAAATAGGATTTTGAAAATGGTAGTTGAGAAAATTGACTTTATAACGCCGATTATAAGCAAAAAGACATTAAGGTCAATATCTTCAGCGGCAACAAGGTCAACAGTAGCAACAACACTTTCGCCATAAAGAATTTCTGCTTTGCCAAGCACATCGCCTTTTTTGATAGGTGCATTTACAACTTTTGGTGTTTTGCTTTCAACAGGCCGAACAACAAGGCTTCCTGCGTCAGTTCCTAAAGGAACAAGAGCTGACAATTCTTCAGCGGGAAGAAGTCGCAAATGGTCAACTTTGCTGTTGTAATTAACATTAACAACTGTTACAACGTCGGTTGTGTTTGTTATTTTTGTAAGTTCAATATTTTCAAATGCCCAGTTATAAATTTTCTTGCTTTCTGTAAAAGCAACATTTTCTTCAACGCCATCGTTATCAATATCATATTGAGGTGCCTTCATAACGATAAGCATATAATTATAGCCATCCTGTGATGCAGTTGTAATAACACATCGACCTGCTTTTTCTGTTGTACCTGTTTTAACACCTGATACAGACTTGTGATAATAGTCAGGAATACCTGCGTTCATCATTTTGTTTGTGTTGTGAAGGTATCTTGTATATGGATATTTTTCAGTAGGCTCTATATCATATCTTGGGGTGCTTGTGATTTCCTTAAAAGTAGGGTTCTGCAAAGCATATTTTGTGATTTTGTAAAGGTCATTTGCAGTTGTGTATCCGTTAGGGTCACTGTCAAGGCCGTGGGCATTCACGAACTTTGTATCTTTACATCCTAACTTTGCCACAAAGTCATTCATCATAACAACAAAATTGTCAATACTGCCACCAACATAATCTGCAAGGATGTTTGCGGCATCAGCGGCTGACGGAAGCATCAGGCAATAAAGCAAATTTTTAATTGAAAGTGATTCACCTGTAACAATACCTGCGGTTGCGGCATTTTGTGCATAAAGTCCGTCAAGACATTCGCGTTTGCAGGTAACCTGAACGGATAAATCAGGACAGTTTTCAAGCACAAGCATACAAGTAACAATTTTTGTAAGAGATGCAGGAGCCGTACGCTTGTCCGCGTTTTTGTCGAGAATAACGGTTTCAAGGTCTGTATTTACAAGCAAAACTATTTCTGACTCGGTTTCCATTAAGGAATTAAAAGACGCACTTGCGCTGACGGTAAAAGAACATATTATAATTAAAGTAACGAGTAATATTGAAAAAATTTTCTTCACAAAATCACCTACTTGAAAAAAACTCACAATCGTATATAATAGAGTATAACATAAACAGACTCAATATCCAATAAGTAAAAAGTAAATTTTTTAAAAAGGAACGACTAAAATGATATATATTACAGGAGATATTCACGGTGACCGCAAAAGATTGTCCTGGCTAAAGCTTAGAAACCTTAAAGAGGGCGACACTCTTATTATTTGCGGAGATTTCGGATTCTTGTGGGACAACAGTACAGCGGAGCAAAATTACATTATGTCCTTGGGAAAAAGAAAGTATAATATTTGTTTCATTGACGGCACTCACGAAAATTTTGACTTGCTAAACAATTATGAAATCAGCCAATGGAATGGCGGTAAGGTTCATAAAATTTACGGAAACCTTTATCATCTCATGCGTGGTCAGGTGTATGAAATTGAAGGCAGAAAAATCTTCACAATGGGTGGTGGCGAAAGTTCGGATATTGACATCCGTCGCGATGTGAACGCCTGGTCAAAGGATGAGCACCCAACACAGGAAGAATTGCTTGAAGGTGCTGAAAATTTAGAGTTTGCAGGATATGATATTGATGTTATCGTAACTCACGAGCCACCGCTTAAGGTTAAGAATTTCTTAAATCTTAATGACCCGTCAGAATTTCGTGTAAGTGCCTTGAATGCCTATTTTGAAGAACTCTCACAGAACTGTAAGTTCAGAAAATGGTATTTTGGCTCATTACATCTTGATAAATATATTTCAGGAACTCACCGTGCAATATTTAAAGATGTTGTAAATGCCATAACAGGCGAAAAATTGTAAAAGAAAACTCGCAAGATGTATAAATCCTGCGAGTTTTTTGTTATTCCTTTTTAAGGTCGAATTTTAAGCCGACTTTTTGGAGTTCTTTGTTATAATCATCAACAATCTGTTCATTCATATAATTCAACCTGTTTGTTTCTGTGGCAATGGATTTTTTCTTGTTAAAAACTGCATTAATCCATCTTACAACCCACATAATCGGTAAAAGTATAGGAAGTTTTTTCAATACAGGAAACTTTTTCTCCATTTCTTCTAATGGCAAGAAAACAAGTCTTAAAAGAGTTTTGGCTTTAGCAGAAGAAACAGAGTCCGTTCTTGCAGTCGCACGTGCAGCGTTGGCAATATCGTGCCATTCCTTTAATCCAAAAGCGCCACTGTCAATGATTCTTTTAGTAATGTAATCTGTCAACTCTGTATCCTCTTTACCGTTAAACCAAACATCAAGAGTGTCTATAATATTGTTGTGGAATGCGAGTAATCCTAATTTATCAAGTTCTTTGTTGATATATGTCTTGTTTAAAAGAGAATGTTTCAAGGCAAAGTACCAGATATCAATAAGGTGTCTTAACCCAATTCCGCCATCACGATAGTGTTTGGTCAAATGGGTGAATATGTATATATATTCATCTTCTTTTGACATGGAAAAAGAATGATTACTTTTGTAAGATGCCTTTTCCCACGGATTGAGATAATATGAATAATAGTCATCGTTGTATGATGGAATAAGTCGTTTATGAAGTTCTACAATAAGTCGGGTCGTAGCCATG
>JAZSKT010000179.1:0-10091 GCA_045534995.1 Candidatus Fimenecus sp. | reverse complement strand
GCCTCCGACTTAAATGAAGCAGGGTGGTATCAGGCTAATGCTCAGACAATTGCGTACTATATGGATCCTCGTAATTTCCTTAATGAGTCAAATGTATTTATGTTTGAGGCACTTTCTTTTGATAATAAAACACAGACAATTGATGGTGTTAAAAAGATTTTATCCGGTTCATTTATGGATAATGTGAAAATAAGTAATACAGCTGGAAAATCTATTCTTTATGCAGAGGCATATATGGATGCCGCTAAAATCGCAAATGTTAGCCCATATCATCTTGCATCGCGAACAATTCAAGAGGTTAGTAAGAGTGGTAGTGGCTCAACGAGGGGCAATTATATTGCAAAAGATAAAACAAATTATTCAGGATATTATAATTTTTATAATATAAATGCTTATGCAGGAAGTGACCCAATTGCATACGGATTACGCTATGCATCGGGTAAAGACAAAAATGGTAAAACTCTTTCTAATGCTGTTTTGAACGAATACATTTTACCTTGGAATTCACAATATAAAGCCATTGTAGGTGGTGCAAAGTGGATTGGAAGCGGATACATTAATAAACAACAAGATACATTATATTTTCAAAAGTTTAATTCAGTAAATCAAGTGTGGTCTCATCAGTATATGACTAATATAATGGCTCCATATACTGAATCTTCTCTTATAAGAAAGACATATTATAATTTAGGTATTTTAGATAATTCGTTTACTTTTATAATTCCATATTATAGAAATATGCCTGCAACGGCATGCAAACTTCCCGAAGCAAACAATTTAAATCCTAATAACTGGCTTTCTTCACTCACTGTTGATGGCTATACTTTTGCTTTTAACGGAAGTAAAACATCCGGATATTCCATTACAGTTCCGGCAACGGTATCATCAGTAAATATAAAGGCAAATGCTGTAAATTCAAAAGCAACTGTAACAGGTATTGGGAAAGTTTCCCTTAAAAAAGGAAGTAATCTTTTTGATGTGATAGTAACAGCACAGAATGGTAATAAACGAAAATACACAATTGAGATTATAAAAAGTACCGCTAATGAGATTCCTCTTAAGGGTATTTCCCTTAATAATACTGAACTGTCAATGTATAACGGTGATTCAAAAAAACTGACAGTATCTTTTAATCCTTCTAATACAACAGACAGCAAATTAGTGGAATGGTCATCTTCTGACCCTTCTGTTGCAACTGTGACAAAAGGTAATGTAGTTGCAATTGGAAAGGGAAATGCAACAATAACTGCAAAAGTTGGAAACTATACTGCTACATGTAAGGTTACAGTAACAAATGATTTTAAAATTGGCGATATTGACGCTGACGGTGCTGTAACAATTTCGGATGCATTAATGATTTTTAAATATAAAACAAATGAAGTTTCTCTTGCACCAACAGCATTAAAAGCGGCGGATACCAATAAAAATAATGTCGTTGAATTGTCAGATGCTTTAAAAATTTTTAAGTATAAAAGTGGAGAAATTGATTCTTTATAAATCTCTATGCTAATAAAAAAGACTGTTCTGAAGTGAAGTTTTTAGGCTCTCTTCAAAACAGTCCTTTTTTATTTAAAAATTATATTTTTCATAAATATTTATTAATAAAGTCGCAGATAGCATTCCAATAAAGTTCAGGATTTGAACAGGCGTTTCGTGCGTGAGGGGAGTTTGGTATTGTAACTTTTTCCTTATCAGCAACACAAGCCTCATATACTTTATCAAGCATTTCATAAGGAACAAACGTGTCCTTGTCACCATGCAAGAAAATTGTTGGAGTTTTTGATTTTTTTAATTGTTCAACAGAAGATGCTTTTTTAAAATCAAAACCCGAATAAATTTTGTTTATAGAATTTGCACTATGCAAAGTAGGGAATGTATGCATTTTAAAATTATTTGTAATTTTATCACTGAAAATATCCCAGACAGATGTATATCCGCAATCAGCCACAGCAACTTTAACATTTTCCGGTAATTTTTCACCGGTAGTCATCATTGTAGTTGCTGCTCCCATAGAAACGCCATGAAGAATTATTTTTATATCAGGATTATTTTCAA
This sequence comes from Candidatus Fimenecus sp., assembly GCA_045534995.1. Lineage (GTDB taxonomy): Bacteria > Bacillota > Clostridia > Oscillospirales > Acutalibacteraceae > Fimenecus. Next base: position 8,036 of record JAZSKT010000179.1, on the reverse strand, counting down.
CGAGAAAATTAATCCAATCAATAATATCTAGCCTGTCATTCCACCCCATAGTAATTTTTCCGGATTCACTGTCGGCATGGCCATTAAGACTTGGCATTAGGACATTATATCCAAGTTCATGATATTTTTCAGCATAAACCCCCATTGAACATGGGCTTGATGTGTAGCCATGAATAACAATAACACAAATATTAGTGTTCTCATTTGCAAAAATGTAATCAGCATGAAGGTTTTTATTGAAATTTGATGACTTGATAACAAGTTTTTCTTTTTGTGCATTATTAAACCAATTCTTGCCTTCTTCCATTAACTCGTTTAATCTGATTTTTTGTTCATCATCTTTTTTTGAGCCACTCGCAATTTTTGCAACAAAAGGAACTTCAATTCCTTTTTTTGTCAGAGTAAAAAAGTAAAAAAAGTTACCCATTAAATAATATGTTGCAACAGCAGAAGAACCGACAATACCTACAGTTTTCAATACTTTCTTTGTAGACTTTTTCATAATTTATCCCTCCATTAATATTATTTTACAACTAATTTTTAATATTGTCTATTCTTTTTTACTATAAATGATAAAATTTGCAATAAGTGTTGTTTTATTTTTAAAAATCTGCTAAAATAAATTAAAAATTATACATAAGAGGAAAATTAAAATGGCTAATGATTTTACTATTATGAAAACTTCGCTTTTTGGAGGTTTTAAAAAGTCTGATGTTCTTGCATTTATTGAACAACTTCAGTCGGAAACTGCTGATGTTCAGGCTTCTCTGGATTCAAAACGTGAAGAAGCACTTGAACTAAAAAATAAAATTGATGAGTTGGAAGAGAAAATCGAAGAATTATCAAAGGTTAATGACCAACTTGTTGAAAAGGAAAACGAAATTAAAGACCTTTCAGATAAATTAGAACTTGCACTTAATGAAAACAAGCAGTTAAATGAAAAAGCAACTGAATTTGACGAGAAAAATGACAAGCTTCGTCGTGCTGAAAAGCAGATTGGTGCTGCATACATTGATGCAAGACGTTATTCTGATGATTTGGTCGAAACTGCAAAAGCTAAAGCTAAGGATATTGGTGCAATTGCTTCACAGGATATTAAGCGTGAGGCAAATGAGATTGAAACTCTACTTAAAGATGTTGACTTGATTTCCAGAAAGTTTAATTCATCTATAGAACAACTTCATAAAGATGTTTATGCTCTCAGCTCTAAACTTAATTCTTCAGCATCAAATTTACTTAATTTACATACTGATTTATCAGAACTTGAAGCACATAATTTTGAATATGAATCAGTAATTGATAATGCAAATCAGGATAATGTAGAATATACAGTTAATGAAAATGATTATATTTCTATTTCATATGATGAGGACTAAATATGTCTGAGTATTATTTCGATACCAACGAAGTTTTAAAACATATTGAAAAACTAAATGCAGGGGACAGAGTCATTCTTTCAGGTGTTGTTTATACAGCAAGGGATGCTGCTCATAAAAGAATTATACAACTAATTGAATCAGGCGGAAAACTACCGTTTGAAATAAACAATTCATTTATTTATTATGCAGGTCCTACACCAACTCCTGATGGAATGGTTATAGGAAGTTGCGGTCCTACAACTTCAAGCAGAATGGATAGATATACACCACAACTCCTCGAATTAGGCTTAAAAGGAATGATTGGTAAAGGTCCAAGAAGCAAAGAGGTTACAGACTCGATAGTGAAAAATAAAGCCATATATTTTTGTGCTGTTGGTGGTGCCGGTGCTCTCGCTTCAAAGTGTATTGTTAGTTGCGAGGTTATTGCATTTGATAATTTGGGTTGCGAGTCGGTAAAAAAACTTGAATTTGATAATTTTCCTCTTATTGTCGGTATTGATAATAATGGAAATTCACTTTTTTAATGTAATAGGAGAATATAAATGTATTCACAAATTTGTGAGTTAAGAAAATCAATAATTGAAAAAGAATTTAATAAAATGAATCCTATGCAGTTGAAAGCGGTCTTATCAATTGATGGACCGCTTTTAATTCTTGCAGGAGCAGGTAGTGGTAAAACAACAGTATTAGTTAACCGTATTGCAAATCTTATAAAATACGGTAACGCATATAATTCTGATGTGATTGAACACAGACCGGATGAGGATTCCTATGAATTGTTAAAAGCATACAATGATGGAAATACTTCTGTTTATCCGTATGTTAAGAACTTGTTGGCAGTTGATGCACCAAAACCATGGGAAATACTTGCATTCACATTTACAAATAAAGCCGCAAATGAGTTAAAGGACAGATTGGCTTTAAGAATTGGTGAAGAAGCAAATGATATATGGGCAGGTACATTCCATTCAATATGTGTTCGTATTTTGCGCAGAAACGCCGAATTATTGGGCTTTTCAAAGCATTTCACCATATATGATACTGACGATAGTAAACGTATTATGAAGGATTGTCAGCGACTTCTCAATATTGATGACAAATTTCTTCCGCACAAGTCTATTCTTGCAGAAATCAGCAGAGCAAAGGACATGCTTGTGCCTCCTGAAGAGTTTTTAAATTTAGGTAGTGGAAATTACAGAGAAAAGCAAATTGGTGAATGTTATGTAAAGTATCAAAAACTTTTAAAGAGTGCTGATGCTATGGATTTTGATGATATTATTTTCTATACAGTCAAGCTTTTGAAAGAAAATGATGATGTAAGAGAATATTATCAGAGAAAATTTAGATATGTTCTTGTTGACGAGTATCAGGATACAAACCATGCCCAGTTTATGCTTACTAAACTTTTGTCAGAGGGCTACAATAACATCTGTGTTGTTGGTGATGATGACCAGAGTATCTATAAATTCCGTGGTGCAACAATTGAAAACATTTTAAGTTTTGAAAAGAATTTTAATGATGCTCAGGTAATCCGTCTTGAACAGAATTATCGTTCAACACAGAATATTCTTGACGGTGCAAATGCTGTTATTTCAAATAATGAACAGCGTAAAGGAAAGAATCTTTGGACTGCAAATGGTTCAGGTGATAAGATTACGCTAAATACACTTGAAGATGAATATTCAGAAGGAAAATATATTTCTGATGAAATTATGAAGCAAATGAATTCTAACAGAAAATTCAGCGATTTTGCCGTTCTTTATCGTATGAATTCTATGTCCAACTCAATTGAAAGATGTTTTGTAAGAAGTGGTATTCCTTATCGAATTATCGGTGGTCATAAGTTCTATGACCGCATGGAAATTAAAGATGCTATAGCATATCTTTCTGTTATTTCAAATCACGATGATAGTGTAAGACTTGAACGAATTATAAATGTTCCCAAAAGAGGAATTGGTGCCACTACAATTGCATCTGCAAAAGAGATTTCAGATGCCTTGAATATCAGTCTTTTCCAAGTCTTCAAAACTGCTGACGAGTATGAAAAACTCAAACGCAGTTCACAAAAGCTCATTGAATTTACACAGATGATTGAAAGCTTTGCTGATTTACTTAGTCGTGAGTCTATGTCATCAGTTTTCATCTCTTTACTTGATGAAACAGGGTATAAAGATTATCTTGCATCAACAGATAAAGAAAAACTTGAAGACAGGCTTCAGAACTTGGATGAATTGAATTCTAACCTTATAAGGTTTAAAGAAGAAAATCCTGAAGGTGAGTTATCTGATTTTCTTGAAGAAGTTGCTTTATTAACAGATATTGATAATTATAATGCTGATGCTGATTCTGTTGTACTTATGACACTTCACGCTTCAAAAGGTCTTGAATTCCCTGTTGTATTTATTCCTGGACTTGAAGAAGGGGTATTTCCTGGTATGCAGGCTCTTTATGATTCTTCCGAAATTGAAGAAGAACGAAGATTAGCTTATGTTGGAATCACAAGAGCTAAAGAAAATCTTTATCTTTTAAATACTCGTTCAAGAATGATTTTTGGTTCAACAAAATATAACAGACCATCAAGATTTATAGAGGAACTGCCAAAAGATTGTTGTGAATCTCTTGTTAAACCAAGAACACCAATTCGTAATATGTCAAATGTCGCAAACAAACAATCATCAAAGCCTGTTACAAGCGGTTTCGGTGTTGGATTTAAATCAACTCCTAAAAAATCAACGGATTCATTTATCGTTGGTGAAATGGTTACCCATAGAGTTTTCGGTAAAGGTATGATTGTATCTTTAAGACCAATGGGTAATGACACACTTATGGAAATTGCCTTTGAAAAAGTCGGTACAAAAAAGATTATGGCAAATATGGGCGTTGTTAAAAAAGTATAAAAAAGAGGTCAAAAATGACCTCTTTTTTTACTACCAAATGAATGGTATTAAACGATATTTTACTTTTTGTTTGTACTCTTTATATCCATTAAGTTCTTTTTCGAGCAACTGTTCTTCATTTTTAATTCTCTTTGCAATAATAAACGGATATACAAGGAAAATTATGAATGAAAATACAGAGCCTAATACAAGTGGAATTGATAAAAACAAAAGTAATGTTACGCTATACATTGGATGTCTTACTACACTGTAAAGACCTGTGTCAATAACCTTTTGGTTTTCTTCAACTTTTATTGTTCTTGACAAATATGTGTTTTCACGAAGAACCTCTGCATAGAGTACATATGCAAAAAGAAAGACTATTGATGCACCGATTGAAATACCTTTCGGAAGTATATACCAATCAAATCTGAAACCAAGTCCTGCAACTATAAATCCTGCAAGAAACATAAGTCCGCTAAGCTTTACAACTAAACTTTGTTCACTTTCCTTTTCTTTAGCATCAAGTCGTTTTCTTAATAGTTCAGGATTTTTAAACATCATTACTATTCCTGCAAAAAACATTGGTAAGAACAATATTCCCATAAATAAGCAACCATTAAAAAATGATAAAGTACCCGCAGGTAAGAAGATTAATAATCCTACTAAGACAACTCCAAGTAAAAATTTTGTTATTGCTTCGACAAATAATTTTTTAGTCATAACTCACACCTTAAAATTCAGAGAATGGATTGTAAATATTCTGCTGACTTACGTGAATTAAATCTCTTTGCTGATTGTATCTATAGAAACTTAAAATCAACCCTATTGCAAAATAAATACAGATATTTGACGAACCACCTGCACTGAAGAATGGGAGCGTAATACCGATAACAGGTAAGAGCATAAGGCACATACCAACATTAATTATAATCTGACCGGCTATCATGGCAGCAACACCGTAGCACATAACTTTTGTGTTCCCAACCTTGTCGTGTTTACCTGTGTTGATAATTCTTAAAACAATAAAAGTTAATAGTAACAGAGCGATAATACAACCAATTAAGCCGAGTTCTTCACCAATAACTGTAAAAATCATATCGTTTTCTGCTTCAGGAATAGCATTTGGTGTTTGTGTTAAAGTTCCTTTAAATAAGCCTTGACCTGTGATTCCACCACCACCAAGAGCTGCAAGCCCACGTTTTTGTTGATATATAATATCAGGATACAAATCAGGATAGGCAAGTGCTAAAAATCTGTCCTTTTGTATATTATCAAGTAAAAACATCCATGCCAAAGGTAAAGAAGCAAGAACTAAGAGTCCACCACCTAAAAAATATCCCCAATGAAGTCCTGCTACAAATAACATTGCAATAGAAATAATCATAAATACAAGTGCTGAACCCATATCACCGGTTTTAATAACAAGTCCGATTGGAATGAGTGCATGAATACCAAGTTGTAAAATAGAAAAAGGATGGTTAATATTACTTTTTAGTCTTTCAAGATGTACACCAAATGTAATAATAAAACCGACTTTAACAATTTCTGACGGTTGAAAATATATAAAACCGAAGTCAATCCAGGTTTTTGCATCAGGTCGTTCAGGTGGTCCGACACCGATTTCGAAAAGCAAAAGCATAAGAGCAATACAGACTAAGCCAATAAGAGGTGCCATTTTAAGTATAAATTCATAGTCGATAATGGAAATTACAAGTGCAATAAATATTCCTGCACAAACAGCAGCAACCATAACTATGAAATCTCGTGTAAATTTTTCGCCTTCACCGGTTGTCCAAAGAGTAGCGCTCAATACAGATATACAACCAAAAGCTGATGTTAACATACAAAGCAATAAAAGAATTTTATCTGTTTCTTTTATGAAATTTTTTACACTCTTAAAAAATTTCTTCATTTCTAAACTCCGTTACGTCAGATTTTCTTTAATTTTAGAATTTACTTTTTCTCGTGTACCTAATAACCATTCATCAGAATGTGGATAATCAGAAAAACTTAAAGAATGCTTACCATTTTCTTCTATTATATTAAGACATTCTTCTTTATTAGTCAACTTTGAAAGTGTATTTAGTGCTGCCATATCCTGCAAAGCATCAAAAAATACTTTTAGTCTTATTGAATGATAAGGTGAACCATCTTTGGCAGGATAAACAATATAACTATCTCCTGACGGGAATTTTCCACCTGCATCACTTACCTTATATGGGTCTATAAGAGCTTTTGACAACTGTGTGTAATAAAAGTTATATCCCCAATGTAAAAATCCTTTAACATCAAATTTAAACAACTGATAACCAATCACTCTTGTTCGGATAGAATCATTACAGAAAAATCTGTTGGAGACATTTTTCTTATTTTGTGCACTGCAATAATATGTCAATAATTCATTTGTTTTTCCAATGAATTTATCTATATGGTCATTGGACGGAATTGGAGTAGAGACAATTCCAAGTTTGTAAAACCATACATCTGACAGGGCATCAACAATTTTATATCCTTTGTATAATTTGTGAATTAATTTTGATGCTTTTGAATATGAGCGCAACATTGAAAAATTCGGCTCATCACTAACGTGAATAAGAATTCTGTCTTTTAGTTTGTTTTCTTCAAGATATTTTTTAATCTCAACAGAAAGTTTTGTTAAAAATTTTGTGTACTCTTTAGAAGAAGCCTTTGTTTCCCAACCAAAGATTTTCTTGTATTCGCCATCAACTGTTGCCATTATTTTTGGTGCGTGATTAGCTCCCCATTGTGTGAAAAAATGTGCAAGTTCGAAATATCTGATTCCACATTTTTCAGCCATTTTAATCCATTTTGTCAATTTGTCAAGATTAAATGAATATTCACCGTTATTTATGTAAACATCAATAAGCTGAACCGTTGGTCTTTCTTTTCCGAATTCAGTATCAAGTGGGGGAGTGAAAATAGGTGTAAGAACACAGGTCATACCGTATTCATTTGCTGTTTTCAAAAAGTTTTCAGTAATTCTCCAATATTCATCACTGAAAGCATCAACATTATAATAAGACATTAAGCAATCTGTATGAAACCAGCATGTATATATGAAATCTTTAAAATCAAGGTCATAGTTAATAATCTCAACCTCTAAATTGTTTTTAACTAACTCAATATTATCTTTTTGTATTGCAATTTTTAACATGTGTTGTCCGATTATGTTTTCATTTGCTTTAATTTCTATCCAGAAAAGATTTATACCTTTTTTGAATGTTATTTCATCAGATACAGGTAAAAGTAAATCAGGATAATATCCGTCATCACTAAAACGATAATAATTGTCAGCACCTTTTGACATAGGTAAATCAGATTTGATATATTCAACAGAATATATTTTTACATCTTCAAAAACTGATTCAACTATGATTTTACCATCGAACTGAAAATCACTCTCAACAGCTATTTGAAACGATTTTACTTCATTTTTAAGCATAGAGAATCCAGAATAGTCATTTTCAGGTAATTTATCATTATGATATATTTTTTCAAGTGGTGATAAAACTTTTAAGATTGCTTTTTCTCTCATAACTGTTCTCCTTAGAAATCATTAATATATTTTATCTTATTTTTAAATATTTGTAAAGATTTAAGGATTCTCTTATTTTGATGTTATTTATCTTGCGTATTACTTATTAAAGTGGTAAAATATATTGTTAGAATTTTCAATGAAGGTGAATATCTTGAATAAAAGAGAAGATGTAAGAAATATTGCTATTATTGCTCACGTTGACCACGGGAAAACAACATT
>JAZSKT010000196.1:0-3592 GCA_045534995.1 Candidatus Fimenecus sp. | reverse complement strand
GAATTATTTCAATAAGAACAAAAAAGGTCATTCTTCGCACAGCGAAGAATGACCTTTTTTGTTAATTTATAATTTTTTATCTTTATCGAGAGATGCTTTTACTGCATCCATAACAGCCTTGTCAAAGCCCTCGCTCTGGAGTTTTGCCACACCCTCGATTGTTGTACCGCCCGGCGAACAAACGCTGTTTATGAGCGCCCAAGGATTATTATCCTTATCCTCCAGAATCATTTTTGCACTTCCTAAAACTGCCTGTGCACAGATTTTAAGTGCTTCATCCTTTTTCATTCCGTTTTTCACAGCCTCACGAGCCATTGAATCAATGAACATAAAGGAATATGCCGGCGAACACCCTGCGATTACGCCGAACAGAGGAAACTGACTTTCAGGAAGTTCCATTACCTCACCGAAAGAACGACAAATTCCCTTTACAAATGTAAGTGCCTTTTCATCTGCAAACTCATTTCTGCAAACAGCACTCATTGAAGCACCGACTTTTGCATTAATGTTAGGCATTACACGGATAATCGGTGTTTTGTCATCAAGGAAACTACCGATATATTCAAGTGTTTTACCTGCACCAATTGAAACTACAACAGAATTATTAACACTATCCTTAATCTGTGGCAACACTGTTGGAAAAACCTGTGGTTTAACTGCAAGAACAATAAATTCACAGTTTTCTGCAAGTTCTTCTACCGACGAACAACAGTTTATACCGTATTCTTTATTAAGAAATTCTGCTTTTTCCTTATCCACATCAAAAACGCAGATGTTTTCACCTTTGAGGAAACCAGAGGATACGGCACCACCTATAATGGCAGTTGCCATATTACCGCAACCGATAAAACCAAGTTTATACATAATTATTCAACATCTGATGTACAGTGACAGCACTTTGTAGCATCAATAGCAATTTCGCTCTTACAGAATGGGCAAACCTTAGTTGTTGGTGCTTCTTCCACAACAGGTTCTTCTTTAGCTGTTTTTGCTCTGAGAGTGTTGATACCCTTAACAAGGCAGAAAATAACGAATGCAACAATAACAAAATCAAGAATTACTGCGATAAAGTTACCGTAAGTAAGAATTGCAGCACCTGCTTCTGTTGCTTCTTCGATAGTTGCATAATCACCACCATCAAGAGCGACAAACTTAGTTGCAAAGTCAGCACCCTTTAATAAAAGACCGATAAGAGGCATAATAATGTCATTTACAAGAGAGTTGATGATTTTCTGGAATGCACCACCGATAATAACGCCGACTGCAAGGTCGATTACGTTACCACGCATAGCAAACTCTTTAAATTCTTTGAAAAAACCTTTCATTTTTTATCCTTCTTTCTTAAAAACTATGTAATAATTATATCATTATTTTTTTAGATTTCAATATCATTTTACGCCTGTCATATCAAAATCAGGTATAAAATCTGTCTTTGCTGAAGATTTTTCCTGCATAAAGCCGTTTTCAAGACCTAAGTCAAGGAAAAAATCAACAACTTTGTTGTATTCAGCAGTTGTAAGTCGTCTGTTAAGTTCCTTGAAATCTGCAATATTTCCGTATGGTGTATATTGGCTCATCAGACTGATATATGTATCAACAGGCAAGTTTTCTTTTATCCACAAAAGTATGTTTTTACTTTCTTCCACATTGGCAGGCAAAACAAGATGACGGATAATAATTCCCTTTTGTATAATACCGTCTTTAAATTCGTTTTTTGGTTGTTGGCGGTACATTTCAAGAATTGCTTCACCTGCTTTTTCAAAATAATCAGGACATTTTGCATACTTTTGTGATTTTTCACCGCTGAAATATTTAAGGTCAGGAAGATAAACATCAACTAAGCCTTCGAGTTTTTTGAGAATTTCAACGCTGTCATATCCCGAACTGTTGTACACAACGGGAACTGACGGTTTATACTTTGTAAGGGCATCAATTAAAATATGTGAAAAATGAGTAGGATTCACAAAGTCAATTGTATGCACACCTTTTGCTTCAAGTTCCTTAACAATTTCAATCAAACGGTCTGTTGTGATAATTTCACCTTTATTTGCGTGACTTATGGGATAATTTTGACAGAAACAGCATTTAAGACTGCAACCTGAAAAGAAAATTGCACCTGTACCCTTTTCACCACTTATACATGGCTCTTCCCAATTATGACGAGCCGCACGAGCAAGTACAGGTTTTTCAGGCATTTTGCAAAATCCATTACCTATATTTTCAGTTCTCTCTGCATTACAATTTCTCGGACAAAGGTTACAGAGCATATTTTCACCACCTCAATACAAGTGTAAACTTATTGTATCACAAATCCACTTGCTAAACAACAAAAAATGGTATATACTTATTGTATTGATTTTGTGAGGTGATAATATGCTTCTTACAATGGATATAGGAAATACCAATATTAATATCGGTCTTTTTGACGGTGACGAGTTGACCGTAAGCGCAAGACTTGCAACAGAAAGACAGAAAACCGACGACCAATATGCTATGGATTTCACTAATATTTTTGTAATGCATAAAATTCAGTTTAATGACATTTCAGGCGTTGTAATTTCTTCTGTTGTACCTGAAATTACAGAGTCGGTTGCAAATGCCATTAAAAAACTTACGGGAAAGGACTCTCTCATTTTATCTCCCGGAGTTAAAACAGGTCTTAACATTCTAATTGACAATCCTGCACAGTTAGGTGCTGACCTTGCAGCAGGTGCAGTTGGTGCTATGGCCCAATATCCTCTACCCGCATTTATCATCGACCTTGGTACTGCAACAAAGGTTTGTGCAGTAGATAAAAACAAAGGTTTCAGAGGTTGTATGATTGCTCCCGGAGTGCAGATTTCTCTTAAAGCACTCACCGACACAAGTTCACTTTTACCTACTATCAGCCTTGAGCCACCAAAAAAGGCTTGTGGTACAAATACTGTTGAGAGCATGCAGAGTGGCGTTGTCCTTGGTACTGCCGCTATGATTGACGGTATTCTTGATAAATTCAGTGAAGAACTTGGCGAACCCGCAACAATTGTCGCAACAGGTGGTCTTTCATATTTCATTTCACCTGTCTGCAAAAGAGAAATCGTCTATGACCGTCACCTTATTTTAAAAGGACTTAAAGCAATTTACGAAAAGAACAACTAAATACTATTATTTTATTCATCAATTATTTGCGTTGCATCCATAGCGAGCAACAGCAAGGAGGAATATAAATGAAAACAACAAAGAAAGCAAGAAAAGCAAAAACGCTTTTACTTGCCCAAAACGCAGTACTTGCGGCAATTGTGGTACTTATGGCGTTTACCCCTGTCGGCTACCTTAGATTAGGTGCTGTGGAAATGACCTTTATTATGATACCTGTTGCAGTTGGTGCTATCACATTAGGTGAAAAATCAGGAGCATTTTTAGGGCTTGTATTCGGTATTTCAAGTTTTATTCAATGTTTCGGTATGTCACTGTTTGGAGCATCTCTGCTCCAGATTAATCCATTTTTCACATTTATAATGTGTCTTGTACCAAGAGTTCTTATGGGTTATCTCTGTGGAATAATCTATAAAGCACTTAAGACTGTGAAAAAAGGTGTTGCAGTTGTTATTGC
>JAZSKT010000172.1:0-14516 GCA_045534995.1 Candidatus Fimenecus sp. | reverse complement strand
ACAGAACGGCATGGCTACGATCCGACTTTGTGAAATCTAAGGATGCGAGTTCTTCGCCTGTTAATACTTCAACAGCTGTACGAAGAGCAGCTTCCATAACGCCACCTGTTGCACCGAAGATTGTTGATGCACCTGTGCTTTCGCCGAATGGATTATCGAACTCTTCATCAGGAAGATGACGGAAGAAAATACCTGCGCTTTCAATCATTCTTGCAAGTTCTCTTGTTGTAAGAGCAATATCAACATCAGGATAACCTGCAGCTGCCTGGTCGTCACGCTTTGTTTCAAACTTCTTAGCTGTACAAGGCATAATACCAACAACAACCATATCTTTAGGGTCCATACCCATCTTTTCAGCGTAATATGTCTTCATAATTGCGCCGAACATCTGCTGTGGTGATTTACAGCTTGAAAGGTGAGTAATCTGTTCTGTGTAGTAGTGCTCACAGTACTTAATCCAACCTGGTGAGCAAGATGTAATCATTGGAAGTGTTCCGCCATTCTGAACTCTGTCAAGAAGTTCATTTGCTTCTTCCATAATTGTAAGGTCAGCAGCAAAGTCTGTGTCGAATACCTTGTCAAAGCCAAGACGACGAAGAGCTGCAACCATTTTACCTTCAACGTTTGTACCGATGTGCATACCGAATGCTTCACCGAGAGTTGCACGGATTGAAGGAGCTGTCTGAACAATAACGAACTTTTCAGGGTCGTTGATTGCTTCAAGAACCTTATCTGTATCGTCCTTTTCAACGATAGCGCCTGTTGGGCAGTTAACGATACACTGACCACAAGAGATACATGAAACGTCTGCAAGGTCCTTATCAAATGCTGAACTTACGTGAGTATCAAAACCACGAGCGTTAGCACCGATAACTGAAATACCCTGCTGGTCACAAGCTGCGATACAACGACGGCAAAGAATACACTTGTTGTTATCTCTTACCATATGAGCTGCTGAATCGTCGAAATTGTAACGAACCATTTCACCGTCGTAACGGTCTTCGATATCTACGCCGAATTCCTTGCAAAGCTGCTGAAGTTCACAAGTTCCGCTACGTACACAAGAAAGACATTTTCTGTCGTGATTTGAAAGGATAAGTTCAAGAGTTAATTTTCTTGAATGTCTAACCTTTTCTGTATTTGTGAAGATTTCCATTCCCTCATTTACAGGGAACACACAAGCAGCAACAAGGCTTCTTGCACCCTTAACTTCTACCATACACATACGGCAAGCACCAATTTCATTGATGTCCTTAAGGTAGCAAAGTGTCGGGATTTCTATACCTGCATAACGAGCAGCTTCAAGGATAGTGCTGCCCTTTGGTACTGAATATGATTTATTGTTAATTTTAACGTTTACCATTATCTTGCACTCTCCTTATTTCTTAATAATTGCGCCGAATTTACATGAATCAATACATACGCCACACTTGATACACTTATTGCTGTCGATTTCGTGTGGGTTCTTAACTGTACCTGTGATAGCACCAACAGGGCACTTTCTTGCACAAAGAGTACAACCCTTACATGCATCAGCAACGATTTCGTATTTAACAAGTTTCTTACAAACGCCTGCTGGACAAGTCTTATCAACAACGTGAGCAATATATTCTTCACGGAAGAACTTAAGAGTTGCAAGAACAGGGTTTGGAGCTGTCTGACCAAGACCACAAAGTGAATTTTCCTTGATGTAGTAGCAAAGCTCTTCAAGTTCGTCAAGGTCTTTAAGTGTTGCCTTACCATCAGTAATCTTTTCAAGCATTTCACGAAGTCTCTTTGTGCCGATACGGCAAGGAGTACATTTACCGCAAGATTCATCAACTGTGAAGTCAAGGAAGAACTTAGCGATGTCAACCATACAGTTGTCTTCGTCCATTACGATAAGACCACCTGAACCCATCATACAGCCGATTGCTGTAAGGTTATCATAGTCGATTGGTGTATCCATAAAAGAAGCAGGAATACACCCGCCTGAAGGACCACCTGTCTGAGCAGCCTTGAACTTTTTGCCGTTTGGAATACCGCCACCGATTTCATCGATAACTTCACGGAGAGTTGTACCCATAGGAACTTCAACAAGACCTGTGTTGTTAATCTTACCACCGAGAGCGAATACCTTTGTACCCTTTGATTTTTCTGTACCCATTGATGCGAACCAGTCAGCACCCTTGAGAATAATCTGTGGGATATTAGCAAATGTTTCAACGTTATTTTCTGTTGTTGGTTTGCCGAAAAGACCTTTAACTGCAGGATATGGAGGACGAGGTCTTGGCTCACCACGGTTACCTTCGATTGAAGTCATAAGAGCTGTTTCTTCACCGCAAACGAATGCACCTGCACCAAGACGGATATGAAGGTCAAAGTCAAAACCTGAATCGAAAATGTTTTTACCGAGAAGACCATATTCCTTAGCCTGGTCAATAGCAATCTGAAGACGTGCAACTGCGATTGGGTATTCAGCACGAACGTAAACATAACCTTCTGTTGCGCCTGTTGCATAACCACAGATAGCCATAGCTTCGATAATACAGTGTGGGTCACCTTCAAGAACTGAACGGTCCATGAATGCACCTGGGTCACCTTCGTCAGCATTACAAACAACATATTTCTGGTCAGCAGCGTTAGCAGCTGTGAAGCTCCACTTAAGACCTGTTGGGAATCCGCCGCCGCCACGGCCACGAAGTCCTGAATCCTTAACAACCTGAATAACCTGTTCAGGTGTGTATTCTGTAAGACACTTAGCAAGAGCCTGATAACCGTCATAAGCTATGTACTCGTCGATATTTTCTGGGTCAATAACACCGCAGTTACGAAGAGCAACACGCTGCTGCTTTGCATAGAACTTTGTGTCATTAAGAGATTTAATCTCATCTGTTGTTACTGTCTCATCATAGAGAAGTCTTGTAACAATTCTACCCTTGAGAAGATGTTCTTCAACGATTTCAGGAATATCTTCAACCTGAACCTGTGAATAGAAGCTTCCTTCAGGATAAACAATCATAATTGGGCCGAGAGCACAAAGACCAAAACAACCTGTTCTGATAACTTTGATTTCTTCGCTTAAGCCTTTTTCAGCAATCTGAGCTTCAAGAGCTTCAATGATGGCCTGACTGTTTGAAGAGGTACAACCGGTACCGCCGCAAACAAGCACGTGTGAACGATACATTATGTTTCCTCCTTATTTAATAGCACTAACTGTGTATTCAGCAACAGGGTTACCGTTAACGATATGGTCATTAACAACCTTTGCTACCTTATCAGCAGTCATTTTAACATAAGTTACTTTTTCTTTGCCTGGCTGAATTACTTCAACGATAGGCTCGTACTGGCACATACCGATACAACCTGTCTGTGAAACTGTAACGCCCTTGAGGTTTCTTTTTGCAACCTCATCAACAAAAGCGTTGAGAACAGGACGAGCACCTGCTGCGATACCGCAAGTAGCCATACCAACAACGATACGGATTGCATCGTCGCCTGTATCTTCACGAACTGTCATTCTCTGCTTTGTTGCTTCTTTAATAGCCATAAGCTCTGCAAGAGTTTTCATTTATAGAGCACCTCCGTGTTTTCTTTAATAAATTCAATAAGCCACTGTGATACTTCATAAGTATCAAGAGGAACATCTCCCAGAATTTCTTTTATCTCACGAGTGTCAGCAACAAATTCCTTACCGTCAACTGAATGTTTATACAGAAAGTCACGGTCAGTATTCATTGTAATAAGCATCTGAATCGTTGAAGCTACATCACCAAGTGGTGTGAAATCAACGCTGTCCGTCTTAAAATATGCACGAACTTCTGTTCCGACACCGAGTTCTGACTTGATTTCAAGTTTTCCACCCGTTTGTTCTGCTGCCATTTTGAAAAGCGGGATTCCCATACCAACCTTTCGGGTTGTTCTTGTTGTAAAGAATGGGTCAACAACACTTCTCACCTGTTCTTCACTCATACCCTTGCCGTTATCGTAAATACCGATAAGCAAAGTGTGGTCAGTTGTATTTTCATTGACCTCAATTGTTATAAGTGAAGCACCTGCAGTTATTGAATTCTGAGCAACGTCTAAAATATTAAGAGATAGTTCTCTCATTATGCCATATATTTTTCAAGGATACCAGGGATATCATCGCCCACAAGCTTACCGTAAACTTCATCATTTACTGTAAGAACAGGAGCAAGACCGCAAGCACCGATACAACGGCAAGCTTCAAGTGAGAATTTACCGTCAGCTGTGCATTCGTCAGGACCGATACCGAGTTTTTCTGTGATTTTGTCAACAAGGTCCTGAGCACCCTTAACATAACAAGCTGTACCAAGACAAACTGAAATGTTGGATTCACCCTTTGGTGAAAGTGAGAACTGTGCGTAGAAAGTTGAAACTACGTAAACCTTTACAAGTGGAACATCCATACTTTCAGCAATCATAACCTGAACCTCATAAGGAAGGTAACCGTAGATACCCTGTGCTTCCTGCATTACATGCATAAGCATACTCTTGTCATCCTTATTTGCTTCAATGACAGCTTTAAGCTGTTCCTCTTGCTCCGGTGTTCCTGCAAACGGAATGGAACTTAATTTTTTGAGCATTTTGGAATTTCCTCCTTTTTTGATTATGGCGAATTAAAAATTCACCCTCATTTAATGTATTGATACCGCAAAATCATCTCACGGCAAATATACCATTTTGACATAACAGTATATGTTAAAAGTATAACAAAGTTATTCAAAAAAGTCTATCATTTTTTTGAATTTTTTATACTATTATAAGTAATATTGGCGTTTAGCACATAAAAAGTGAGTTTATTTTGTATTTATTAACTATTTCGCACCACTTTTTTAAGCAATTTTACGCCATCTGACAGGCTGTTCTGCCCTACTGTTGCAACAGAAAATGCAATTTCAGGAAAATCAGTTTCAGAGTTAGCGGGAATTAACAAAGCTCCGTGTTTTTCAGCCACATTACAAAGCTCCTGTGCAGAGCATTTTTTATTAAATCTGCAACGGACATAAAGCGGTGAATTTGTCCTTAAAATTTTTACATCTTCCTTAAAATTTTCCATTAACAAGTCAGTAAGAATTTTTGATTTCTGTGCATAAATTTTTCTTGATTTTCTGATTTGAGAATTAAGATGTCCATCACGGATATAACTGCAAAGAGCTATCTGGTCAGCTTTTGAAACAGTCTGATTATACAGGTCTTTTTTCTTCTTGTAACGACTCGTAAGACTTTGCGGAAGAATCATAAAACTGATTCTGATTGATGGTAACAAAAGTTTTGAAAAAGTGCCTAAATAAACAGTATTTTCACCTCGGTCAAGTCCTTGAAGTGACGGCGTAGGTCTGTTGAAATAACGAAATTCGCTTCCGTAATCATCCTCGATTATCAACTTGTTATTCTGCCTTGCATATTCGGTTAAATCAAACCTTTCCTTAACACTCATAACATCACCCCAACGGGTTGAATATGACGGTGATGTATAAATAATATTTGAAGATTCTCTATCATCATTAACCTTGAACCCATAATCATTAAAAATTGCAGTTCCCTGACGATATGACAGGTCATCAAAGCAGACAGTTTTCTTGTTTTTTATAAGCGGACAAAGAATGTTGAGAAGTGTCTGCACACCTGCACCAATGACAATATTTTCCTCAGTACAAACACAATTTCTTGTTTCTCGGGCATATTTTGCAATTTCACATCTCAAATCATATTCACCCTGAGGGTCACCGTAAAAAAGCAGACGGTCATTTTGTCGTAATGCGCTTTTAAGGTATCTTCGCCAGATGTCCATATTAAAACTTTCTGCATCAACACCTGATGAGGCAAAATCATAAAGAATTTCTGCTTTTTGGTGGGAATTTTCGTTTTTTATTTCCTGCTTTTTAGTAAGATTTCCTCGATTTGAAACATAATAACCACTTTGATTTTTCGGCAGTACATAACCGTCATCACAAAGGCACATATATGCTGATTCCACAGTTGTTTTGCTCACATTCCATTCCTCTGCACATCTGCGGATTGACGGAAGTCGAGTGCCTTCTGGCATTTTCCCCGTTTCAATCAAATCTTTGTAATAATCATAAATCTGCATATACAGTTTTCGATTTTGTTTCATAAATTGTCCCCTTAAAAATTGTTGATTTTGTGTATTTTAATAAAGACACTTTTGTATTATTATATACCCATAAAAAGAAGAATTCAAGAGGTGAATTTTGGTGAAAAAGATTGCAGTTATAAATGACATTTCAAGCTTTGGAAAATGCTCCTTGACTGTGTCACTTCCCATAATCTCTGCTCTCGGTCTTGAGTGCAATCCCCTGCCCACTGCAATCCTTTCAAATCAGACGGGCTTCGACTCATATCACTGTGTTAATTTTACGGAAAATATGACCTCTTTCATTGATATTTGGAAACAACAAAATGTCAAATTTGATGCTATTCTTACAGGCTATCTTGCGAGTGAAAAACAAGTGGACATAATCCTTGATTTCATTGATACTTTTGGTGAAAATTCACTTGTTTTTGTTGACCCTGTTATGGCTGATGACGGTGTCCTTTATGACACATACGATAAAAGCCTTTGCAAAAAGGTGAAAATGCTTACAAAAAAGGCAAATATCATTACACCTAATCTTACAGAATTATGTATCCTTTGTGGTGCAGATTATGACGAAATTAACAGCAAAAATGACCTTGGAGAAATTGGTGGTTTAGCATCATCTCTTTTATCAAAAACTACTGATATCGTTATCGTTACAGGTGTAAAAAACAAAAATGATATCTATAATATTATAGTTGAAAAAGACGGTGTAGGCGTTGTAAAATCACCACTTTTAAAGGGTAGTTATTCAGGTACAGGCGATATTTTTTCAAGCATTGTCTGTGGTTCAATAGTGAGTGGAAAATCTGTAAAAGAAGCGGTCCATATTGCAACTGAATTTATTATAAAATCAATACTTGACACCCCGACAAATCTCGATTACGAGCCTGACGGAGTGAACTTCCAAAAACACTTGGAGATGCTTATAAATGCGAAATAAAAAATCACTTTTAAAAATTACATATACAGCAATTTTTACCGCAATCATTGTCCTTGCAATTTCAGTTATTAAATTTTCAACAGGTTTGGGTGAAGGATATATTCATTTGGGTGACAGTATAATTTACCTGACAGCCTGCGTGCTGCCATTCCCCTATTGCCTTGTTGCAAGTGCTTTGGGAGGTGCGCTGGCTGATATTCTTTCAGGTTTTGCAATATGGTCGATACCAACCATGATTATTAAAATGTTAAACGCATTACCTTTTGCAATTGTATGTAAAAAATATAGAATAAACAGAATTTTATCTAAACAAACAGTTTTGATTACCATACTTTCAGGCTGTATAACCATACTTGGTTACTTTGTGGCCGAATGTATTCTGTATTCTGTTGCATCAGCAACACTTTCTTTACTTGGAAACACGATTCAAGCTGTTGCAAGTGGAATTATCTTCATAATTATGGCAGCTGCACTTGATAAAACGAATTTTAAAAGGAGAATAAATAATGGCTGATATAGTTTATACTTACGGAAATCAGGCTTATCTCAACATCACAAATGCTTGTCCTTGCAGATGTACTTTCTGTATCCGCAACAACGGTGATTCAGTTGGTGAGGCAACAACATTGTGGTTTGAAAATCACAGTCCTTCCATTGACGAAATCAAGGCCGACATTGATGCTTTTGACTTTTCAAAATACAATAACTCCATTACCATTTGCGGTTATGGTGAACCAACTTGTGCGTTAAATAATTTAATTGATGCTTGTAAATATTTAAAAAGTAAAGGCATTAAAATTCGTCTTAATACAAACGGACTCTCTGACCTTATCAATAAGAGAGAAACTGCAAAGGAAATCTGCGAAGTTATAGATTCTGTTTCAATAAGCCTTAATGCACCAACAGCAGAAAAATACAACGAAATCACAAAACCATCATTCGGCGAAAAATCATTTGATGCAATGCTAAACTTTGCAAAGGAATGTAAGGAATACGGAATTCCCGTAAAGCTTACGGTTGTTGATGTAATCAGTAAGGAAGATATTGAAGACTGTAGAAAGCTTTGTGAAAAAATTGATATTCCACTAAGAGTAAGAGAATACACAGCGGAATAAGTGCAAAACACAAAACGCAAAGGGCAAAATTGTAGGGGACGATGCCCACATCGTCCCGTTTTTTCATTTATATAAAAAGCACCTGAACCGATTAAGGCTCAGGTGCTTTTCTGCGTGAAAGGAGTATGTAAAAAACAATATACTAAATTTACGCTACTGTTGTATTGGTTTTCTGAACATGAGAATTAACTGTGTGCAAGTGGAGATGCTCGCCACGGGCAACAGCTTTTTTATAATTTCTGATACGGATTGCACGGCGGATGTTACCGATTACAATTCTCTTAATTGCCTGTTCAAATGCGATAACCTTGTCCTCATGCATAAAACCGTAAACGAGAAGGATAGCTACTGCTAATTCTATTAATGTTGTGATTGCAAATGTTGTTGACATAAAATCTACCTCCGATAGTTCCGAGTCTTGTGTTCGATACCGAACAAACTTGAACAAATGTTCTTTACAAGTCATATTATAGACCATTTTTTGTAAAAGTCAATACAAATGTTCGAAAAATTTTATATTTTCAGTCCGTTTTTGCGGACAGTAATTTCTGTTTATTATCAATTTTTTCCGATATTTTCTATCTACAATTGAATGATAACACAATATATTGTGGTTGTCAATATATTTTTATACCAAATATGCGATTTTAGAGGTATTTTTATTGAATTTTTAAAAATTAAGATATTTTTTTCTTTTTGTTCGGGTGTTTTTTTGAATGGGTCGTCGAGACGCCGACCCCTACATTCTGTTCAAAAAAATAAAAACACCTAAAAAAAATCAATTTACCTATTTATTATTTTGCAAATTTGGTGTACAATATTATGGATAATGGGATTTTATATTTAATTGTATTCTTTACGAGGTAAAAATATGTTTGTTGATATTGCTAAAATCAAGATTAAAGCAGGTGACGGCGGTAACGGTGCCGTTACATTTCACAGAGAAAAATATATAAATGCAGGCGGTCCTGACGGCGGTGACGGTGGCAAAGGCGGTAACATTGTTTTCCAGGTTGACGACAACCTTTCAACTCTTGCTGATTTCCGTTATAAGAGAAAGTATAAGGCCGAAAACGGTGCCAACGGAAGCGGTAGTCGTTGTAGCGGTAAAAAAGGTAAAGACTTGATTATCAAAGTTCCGCGAGGTACTGTTATCCGTGAAATGGAAAGCGGAGTTGTTATGGCTGACATGTCAACTGACGACCAATTTATCGGTGCTAAAGGTGGCAGAGGCGGTTGGGGTAACTCTCACTTTGCAACATCTACACGACAGACTCCGAAATTTGCAAAAAATGGTGCTCCCGGTGAAGAATGGGAAGTAAGTCTTGAATTAAAACTTATTGCAGACGTAGGACTTTTAGGTTTTCCAAATGTTGGTAAATCTTCCCTTATTTCCGTTGTAAGCCAAGCAAAGCCTATTGTCGGTGACTATCATTTCACAACAATTATTCCTGTTCTTGGTGTTGTTTCAATGGGACCTGAAAAAAGTTTCGTTATGGCGGATATTCCGGGCCTTATTGAAGGTGCAGCCGAAGGTATCGGTTTAGGTCACGAATTTTTGCGACACGTTGAGCGTTGCAGAATGCTCGTTCACATTGTTGACGTGGCAGGAAGTGAAGGCAGAAATCCTATTGAGGACTTTGAGGCCATCAACAAAGAACTGGAAAAATTCAATCCCGAATTGGCAAAATGTCCACAGATTGTGGCAGGTAACAAAATTGACCTTGCTACTGACGAGCAATTAGCTGAATTTAAGAAGTATATTGAGGACAAGGGCTACGAATACTATGAAATAGTAGCACCAATCAAATACAACACGCAGGAGCTTATAAATGCAGTTGCAAGAAAACTTGACACACTCCCTCCTGTAAAGCGATATGAAAGTGAAGAAATCCCAATGGAAGTTATTGCTAAAAAGAGCAATGATGGATTCACAGTTACAGTCCAAGATGGCGTATACATTGTTGAGGCTGACTGGATTTACAGAATTCTCTGTAAAACTGACCTTGACGACTATGAATCACTTCAATATTTCCAGAGAGTTATTCAGGAACGCGGTGTTATTCAGGCTCTTATCGACAAGGGCATCACAGAGGGCGATACAGTAAGCATTTACGACCTTGAATTTGATTACGTACCATAAGGTGAATTATGAGATTATATGAAAAAGATATAAAAGTTGATACCCTAAGTCCACTTACACTTGCATTTACAGGTGATGCTGTTTTTTCACTTTTTATCCGTGAAATGCTTGTAAGTCAAGCAAATCGTCCTGTTGGCGAGTTACATAAACTTTCGGTTCAAGCGGTGAAGGCATCTGCCCAGGCGAAAGCTATGAGAGATATTATGCCTTTGCTTTCTGAAAAAGAAACTGATGTGTTTAAACGAGGCAGAAATGCTCACACATCACACACGCCAAAAAACCAAAGTGGATGTGACTATCATTATGCAACAGGGTTTGAAACACTTGTAGGTTATTTATACCTTAAAGGTGAAAACGAAAGATTGAAATTTTTGCTTAATGAAGTCATCAAGGTTTTTGAGGATGACAAAGGTGAAAAAAATCCCGGCTAATATTAAGGAATTTTTATCTGACACAGTGATTTTTATTGCAGGTGGAATTGGTCTCTCCCTCGCCATAAATTGCTTTTTATCTGACAACGATATTCTGTATGGTGGGTTTACGGGAATAGCCACAATACTTAACCACCTTTTTAAAATTCCAATAGGCACGGCAATTTTTGTGATGAATGTTCCCCTGTTTATTGTTGCATTAAAAAAATTGGGCGGAAAATTCATAAGGCGTACCATCTGGGCAACTTTTATCACCTCAGTACTTATTGACATTGGTGTATTACTGCCCATATACACTCGCGACCTTTTACTGTCCTCAATTATCGGCGGTGCTCTTGTAGGTGTAGCTCTTGGAATAATCTTCATAAGGAATGCCACAACAGGTGGTGTCGACATAATCGCAAAACTTATCCAGATAAAGCATCCACATTTCTCCTTTGGAAAAAGTATTCTTATTTTTGATGCTGTGGTAGTTGTTGCAGGCGGAATCCTTTATGGTAACATTGAGGCGATTCTATATGCAACCGTTGTAACTTTTGTCAGCGCACAAGTCCTTGACTACATTATTTACGGATTCAGTCGTGGCGCAACAATTATGATAATTTCAGAAAAAAGTGACGAAATTCGGCACATGATTATAAATGACTTGAATCGTGGTGTAACCATTTTAAAGGCTCAAGGTGGATATTCAAAAACTGACAAAGATGTGCTTTTGTGCGCTTGTTTTGACAACCAGACACACAAGCTAATTAAAAAAATAAAATCAGCCGATGAAAATGCTTTTTTCATTGTGACACAATCAAAGCAGATTCTCGGTAATGGATTTATGAAAATATAATTGTGAGGCAATATAAATGGATATGAAAAGATTCGCTGTCTTACCTATTATTACTCTTATATGTGGCATTTTCATTTTAGGACTTGGCATTAAAGAAATTGTTGCGTCCGATACAAAAGATTATGCAGAAACTACAGGGTATTTTTACTGTTCGACCATTGCAGAAAAAGAACATTATGATTCTCAAGAAAATACAATGATTGCAACTACATATTATTTGACTTATGAATATGCAGTTGACGGGGAAACATATTATGCGGTTACCGATTACTCAACTTCATTTGTACCATCCTTGGGTGAAGAAATAAAGATATTATATAATGCAGAAAATCCCGAAAACGCAGTAGTCGGTGGACCTGCAAAGAGAAGCAATTTCTTAATGATTTTTGGCATTTTCTTTATTATCGGCTCACTTCCCTTTTTAGTTGTTCTTTTTGGGAACAATAAACAATCACCAAAGGTTGATAAAATGGGTATTCTTATGGGCTCGATAGTAGCCATTGTTGGATATGGTGCATTAGCAGTTATTTGTGGCTCATTCTCACCTGTGGGAATCTTCAAATATATGAATTCTTCATTTGTTTTTCATTTGATTATTCCTTTTTTAATGATTTTTGCAGGCGTTTTTGCAGTTATTAAAGGTATATTTTTCTATAAACCACAAGACTAATTTCTATAAGAGGTAAACTATGGCAAAGAAAGAAAACATACGAAATTTTTCAATCATCGCTCATATCGACCACGGTAAGAGTACACTCGCCGACAGACTTTTGGAACTTACTGAAACTGTTGCAAAACGTGATATGACCGAGCAGTTACTTGATAATATGGACTTGGAGCGTGAGCGCGGTATCACAATCAAGGCTCATGCCGTTAAACTTGATTATAAGGCTAACGATGGCAATACATACGAATTAAACCTTATTGACACTCCCGGTCACGTTGACTTTAACTATGAGGTTTCCCGTTCACTTGCTGCATGTGAAGGTGCGGTGCTTATTATTGACGCATCTCAAGGCGTTGAGGCGCAAACACTTGCCAACACATATTTAGCACTTGACCACGACCTTGAGTTAGTGCCTGTTATCAATAAAATTGACTTACCTGCCGCTGACCCCGACAGAGTTGCAAATGAGGTTGAAGAAGTAATCGGTCTTCCTTGTGACGAAGCACCAAGAGTTTCAGCAAAAACAGGACAGAATATCGAGCAGGTACTTGAAAGCATTGTTTCTCTTGTGCCACCGCCTGAAAACCACGATGACAAGCCACTTCGTGCACTTGTTTTTGACTCTGTTTATGACAGTTACAAAGGCGTTATCGTTTATGTGCGAATTATGGACGGTAAGATTAAACCAGGGGATACAATGCGAATGATGGCAACGGGTGCTGAATTCAACGTTGTTGAAGTTGGATATATGCGACCAAACGCGATGGAACCACAGAAAGAACTCACATCAGGTGAAGTTGGATATATTACTGCATCAATCAAAACTGTTGGTGATGCACGAGTTGGCGACACGGTTACAACTGCCGAAAATCCTGCAAGTGAGCCTTTGGCAGGTTACAGAAAAGTAAATCCTATGGTTTTCTGCGGTGTTTATCCTGCTGACGGTGCTGACTATGAAAATCTTCGTGAAGCACTTGAAAAATTGCAGTTAAATGATGCTGCTCTCTCCTTTGAACCTGAAACATCAGGCGCTCTCGGATTTGGTTTCCGTTGTGGTTTCTTGGGACTTTTGCACCTTGAAATTATTCAGGAAAGGCTTGAAAGAGAATATAATCTTGACCTTGTAACAACAATCCCAAGCGTTATCTATAAAGTTCACCTTACAAACGGAGATGTAATCGAAATCGATAATCCAAGCCACTATCCTGACCCTGCAAACATTGACTATTGTGAAGAGCCCACAGTTGAAGCACACATTTATGCTCCACCTGAATATATCGGCGCAATTATGAACCTTTGTCAGGACAGACGCGGTGTTTATGTGAACACCACTCACTTAGCAAGTGACCGTGTTGACTTGCACTATATCTTACCACTTAACGAAATCATTTACGATTTCTTTGATGTGCTTAAATCCCGCACTCGTGGTTATGCGTCATTCGACTATGAAATGAGTGATTATCAACGTTCAAGCATTATTAAGCTTGATGTTCTTCTCAACGGTGATATTATCGATGCTCTTTCATTTATGATTCACTCTGAAAAAGCTTATGCAAAGGCTCGTCGAATTGCCGAAAAGCTTAAGGATAATATTCCACGCCAGATGTTTGAGATTCCGATTCAGATGGCGATTGGTGGAAAAGTCATTGCCCGTGAAACCGTTAAGGCTATGAGAAAAGACGTTCTTGCAAAATGCTATGGCGGTGACATTAAGCGTGGGAATAAATTGCTTGAAAAACAGAAGGAAGGTAAAAAGCGTATGCGCCACTTCGGTACGGTTGAAGTACCACAAGAGGCATTTATGGCTGTGCTTAAACTTGATGATGAATAAAGAAATATTTGAAAAACTTAACGAACTGAATATTGAATACAAAATGATAGAGCATCCTGCTGCATTCACTATGGAAGAAATTGAAGAATATCGCCTTACAGAAAACGGTCATATTCCGAAAAACCTTGTTCTTCGTGATGTTAAGGGTACTCGCAATATGCTTGTTGTTCTTCACGGCGACAAGAGAGCAAATTTACAATTAATCCGTGCAGAAATTGACTCAACAAAATTAAGCTTTGCTTCTGACGAAAGATTAGATAAATACTTAAAAGTTGAGAAAGGTTCTGTTTCTCCTTTTGGCGTGATTTATGACACAGAGCGAGAACTTGAAATATATTTTGATGCAGACCTTAAAAAGGAAGATATTGTTGGTTGTCACCCTAACGATAACCACGCAACTGTGTTCTTGAAATTCGACGACCTTGTGAAATAAAGTCGGATCGTAGCC
>JAZSKT010000038.1:0-8567 GCA_045534995.1 Candidatus Fimenecus sp. | reverse complement strand
CTTTTGTGGCCTTTTTGATTTTAATATGTGATTATAGGGGGAGTTGAACCCGAGAGGGTTTTGCCATCTCTGTTTTTCTACACAACAAAAGGGACGATTTAATCGTCCCTTTTTGTTTGTTATTCAATATGCTCTGAATTTTTTCTTACTGTATTTGATTTTTAAATCTGATTACCTACTGTGTAACCGTCATAAACCGCATTAGGAATAATGCCGCCACCATTGGAATCTCCGATATTGTAGATTTCTTTTATTTCGTCCTTCAGTGAATCATAAAGGTCTGTGTTGGGCTTATTTCCGATAGCCAATACTACGCTATCAGCTTTAAGGGAAGTGACATTACCATTTTTATCTTTATAAAATACTTCTTTTTCAGTAATCTTCTCTACTTTACATTCAGTAAGAAGCTTGACACTATGTCCCTTGAGATGTCCGAGAAGAATGGTCTGTGCAGTCTTACCGGTATTGCCTGCCATTTTATCCTGCATTTCAATAACTGCAACTTTTTTACCTTGCTTTCCGAGAAGCTCTGCTGTTTCACAGCCGATTGAACCGCCACCGATAACGACAACGTTTTTACCTGTGGGTTCTCCTTCAAGCACTTGAGTTGCATTAATGGCTCTTTGAGCACCTTCAATGTTCAAAACAACTGGTTTTACACCCGTAGCACAAACTACAGCATCCGCATTCATATTAAGAATGTCTTGTTTTGTCACTTTACAGCCAAGATGAACATTGATGCCGTTGATTTCCAACTGTCTTTCTAAATAAGGCTTCATCAAAGCTAAATGCTGCTTAAATGGTGGCTTGCAGGCAAGATTCATTTGTCCGCCTACCTCATTTGCCATATCATATATGTCAACGGTATGACCACGCATAGCAGCAATCCTTGCAGCTTCAACGCCCGCAACACCTGCACCGATAACTACAACATTCTTTTTTACCTCTGCAGGTTTAATGCTGTAATCGTTGTCGCCCCTTGCCAGTACGGCGTTACCTGAACATATAGCCCTGCCACCATGCTGTAACTGATGGTCAATACAGTGTCCGCAACCGATACAAGGTCTGATTTCATCTTCTCGACCTTCAGCTATAAGATTAACAAGGTCTGGTTGAGCAAGAAGACCGTGACCGATGAAAATCAAATCACACTTGCCTGATGCCAAAGCCTTTTCAGCTACCTCAGGATTTTGTGCACGGCCTCCGCCGATATAAGGAATAGTTTTCTGTTTTCCAGTTTTTAATAAAACTCCCAGCTTCATAACCTGACACAATGCAACTGCCATGCAGTCAGGATATGCTGATTCCGGTTTTTCGTTTTTACCTGCTTCACTTGACCACTTTCCTGCAAGAACCTCAATAGCATCAACGCCTTCTTCCTGAAATCTCTTACAGTAGTGAATACCGTCTAATATAGAAATACCGCCATCTGTACCTTGTTCAACAACTGACAGTTTTACAATAATAGCAAAGTCGGAACCGCACAGTTCTTTGATTCTTCTTACTATATTCAGATGAAAACGCATACGGTTTTCACGGTTTCCGCCATATTCATCTGTACGGATATTTGCAGTTGAGGATAAGAATTGCTGACCGAGATAATATCCGACACTATGCAACTGTATTCCATCAAAACCGGCTTTTTTTGCACGCAAAGCCGCTTGTGCATACTTCTCCTCAATATCCTTAATCTCTGCCACAGTAAGAGCACGTGGTGTTTCGTTGGCAAGGCCCATCATAAATGAGTAAGGCATTGCAACGGCACTGGGACCAACAGGCTGGTCACCGATAATAGCTCGTCTGGCACCTCTGCCTGTGTGAGAAATTTGAAGAAATGCCTTAGCACCGCCCTCATGAATTACAGACGCAAGCTTTGTCATACCCGGGATATATTTGTCATCGTCAATGACTAACATAACATTGGTGTTAAGCCCCAAAGGAGCGTCAACACAGGTAACTTCAACAATGATGGCACCTACTCCGCCTTTTGCCCTTTCGGAATAGTGATTTAACACAGCCTGATTGACAAAACCATTCTCAGCCTGACTCATACCCATAGCAGCCATAACCGTCTTGTTTCGCAGTTCAACACTGCCGATTTTTACAGGTGATAAAAGATTGGGATATTTGGTGTTCATATAATACCTCCTCATAGTTCAATTAGAACTTATATATGATATATTCATTTCAACACGAAAAACTCTAATTTTATGTTTTTATTCACTTTGCACTTTGCATTTTCCACTTTTAAACTGAACGAGATGTGTTTTGCCTAAAATCAGCATTATGGCAGGAATAAGCACAAGTTGTAAGATTATTCCCGGAACTGCTTTGAGAATTGCACCGCTCAAAAACATTGAAAGTGTAAAGCCATTTTCACCTAATCCTAACAGACAACTCTGTACAATTCCCCATATAACTCTGCCGCTTATCATTGCAATTAAAAGACAACGATAAAGAGATTTGATACATTTCCATTTTGCATGCTTAAAAAGGTAACCTATAACGAACCCGTACGTTGCAAGTTCAAATGCCATACCTATTGCTGACGGAAACATAACAGGCATACCGAAAAGTGCAGAACGCATAATCGGTACAACTGCACCAACTATAAGTCCGTATTGTGGACCGCAGACAAGTCCGCAAAGCATTACGGGAATATGCATTGGTAAAAGCATATTGCCGATTTCTTTAATTTGTCCCGTTAAAAAGGGAAGTACAATTCCTAATGCCAAAAACATAGCCGAAAGGACAAGATTAAGTAGGTTTTTGTTTTTTACTTTGTTCATTTGCCAAATTCCTTTGCAACACTTTTAAGTAATTTTCTGATTTCCAGATGCTGTGGACAAGATTTTTCGCACAAGCCACATTCAATACAGTCAGATGCCTTGCCTTTTTCTTTTGTATGTACTTGCTTGTAATAGAAGTCTGCATTCCAGTTTTTGAACTGCTTTTTGTCATTCATACAAGCAAAAAGTTCGGGAATAGGAATATTTTTCGGACAACCGTCAACACAGTAACGACAAGCAGTACAAGGAATAAGGTGTTGTGCATTCATAATTTCGCAAACCTTGTTAACAGCCTCATATTCCTTTTCATTGAATGGTACAAAATCTTTCATAAAGCTGATGTTGTCATTCATTTGCTCCATGTCACTCATACCAGAAAGCACCATGAAAATGCCCTCAAAACTTGCTGTGAAACGGATAGCATAACTTGCAGGTGAACCACCTTTAAGGTCTTGGAGGACCTTTTTAGCCTCATCAGGAAGTTTAACAAGACTACCACCCTTAACAGGCTCCATAACTATAACAGGTTTATCATGTTTGCGACAAACCTCATAGCATTTTCTGCCCTCAACTGACTCGTCATTGTAATCAAGATAGTTGAACTGAATCTGTACAACCTCAATTTCAGGATATTCAGTAAGAATTTTATCAAGCACATCTGCCTTGTCGTGGAAAGAAAGTCCCACGTGACGGATTTTACCTTCCTTTTTAAGTTCAAAAGCAGTTTCATAAGCTCTGCATTTCTTGTATTTTTCAAAGTTTACGGCATTTTGTGCGTGCATTAAGTAGAAATCAAAATACTCAACACCACAATTCTTTAGTTGCTTTTCAAAAAGAGGTCTTATTTGACTTTCTTTCTTGAAAAATCCTTCAGATAATTTGTCTGTGAGAATATAACTTTCTCTTGGATAACGACTGGTAAGGCATTTTTTAAGAGTTGCCTCATTTCGCATTTCCATATATCCGTGCGCAGTATCAAAATAATTGAACCCAGCCTCAATAAATGTG
Organism: Candidatus Fimenecus sp.; assembly: GCA_045534995.1. Taxonomy (GTDB): domain Bacteria; phylum Bacillota; class Clostridia; order Oscillospirales; family Acutalibacteraceae; genus Fimenecus. The sequence continues at coordinate 4,770 of JAZSKT010000038.1, read as the reverse complement.
TCAATCATCTGTTTTGTCTGTTCATAGTCAATAAGCGGACCTTTGCGAGGAAGTCGCATACAGCCAGAACCAAAATTCTTTTTTACTTCTGGAAAATAGTTATTCATAATATCACCTTTTAGTACCTGAAACCTGGTACATTTTATTGTTTGAAATTTTTATATCCACATTGAAATATGGCTCAAGCATTTTTGCTAACTCTTCGCATTCAGGAAGAATATTTGAAACTTTTCCTGCCGATTTCATGTGAATTTCGTCGAGTTCTTTTTTACTCATTCCGTGTGCAATACTGATTCTGCCACCTGATTTTAAATATTTTGCAAGATTTGCGATTACTTTTTCAGGTTCTGGGAAATGCGGAAAAGCATTATAAATCATAATAACATCAAACTGACAGTCAAATGTTATGCTTTCTGCATCACCACAAATGACTTCGGTCTGTGGATATTTTCTTTTTGCGATTTTCACCATTTCAGGAGATAAGTCAACTGCAGTAATGCTCTTGGCATTTCTTTCAAAATAATAGGGGAACAGTACACCTGTACCACAGCCAACATCAAGTACATTTATGCTGTCAGTTATTTCTGCATTATCTAAAATGAGATTTATAATTTCTGCTTGGGCAGTTGGCTCATTATCCCAACGAGGTGCAAAATCATTAAAAAATTCTCTTATGGTTTCTTTGTTCATTATTCTTTCTCAATAGCAGCAAGTTTTCTGTTTACTGCAATAATTCTATCATAAATTTCATCGTCGAATTTCTTTTCGCGGTCATAAGTATAAAGACCATTCTGCTCCTGCTCAATATCATAAAGTTGAGTATAACAGAAACCGAACATCTTGTAATTTTCAACGATTACATCAGTAAGTCCCACATATCTGTCTGCAAATTCTTCGGGAGTCTTGACATCTTCGCCATAACCCCATGACTTGATTGACTCGTCACTTACCCATTTGATTCCGCCGTATTCGCTGATAAATACAGGCTCACCTTTATAAGTCTGTCTGCCTGGATTATCATTTAACACATGCTCATAAAGATAATTTTCTGTCATGAAACGGTCATAGTTTTTCTTGAAAAATTCCACATCATAACTATAATCGTGTAAATCATAAATATCAGTTTTAACATGGAAATTACCGCTTGTGTCAATACAAGGACGAGTTGAGTCAACAGCCTTTGTATAGTCATAAACTGTTGCAAGTAATGGGTCGTACTCCTTTCTGCCTTTGTAATTCCAAGTTTCATTGATCGGACACCAGCCGATAATAGCAGGGTGGTTAAAGTCACGCGCCACAGCCTCTTTCCATTCATTAAGGAATACATCAACGCTCTTTGGATTTGAGTAATCAAGTCCCCAGTTAGCATATTCACCCCAGACAATATACCCCATCTGGTCGCAATAGTAAAGGAATTTAGGGTCAAAAACTTTTTGGTGAAGTCTTGCACCGTTAAAGCCTAAAGCTATTGACAGTTCAATGTCCTTTATTAAATCTTCGTCACACGGTGCTGTATAAATGCCTTTTTTATAAAATCCTTGGTCGAGGACAAGACGCTGGAAAACGCTTTTTTCATTGATTAAGAATTTATATCCGTCAAGTCGCACATTACGAAGACCGAAATAAGACTTAACTTTGTCTTCACCAAATGTAATTTCAAGGTCATAAAGACGACCATTGCCAACTTCCCAAAGGTGAGTTTCAGAAAGTTCGATATGCATAATCGCATTACCTGCGGCATCTGGAAAATCTAAATTGCCAACATCTTTCCCATTGTAAAAAATTTTACAAGAAAGATTTTCTTTACCAACAAGATTAAAAGCGATATTTACACTACCATGCTTATGGTCAGGATAAATCTTAAAGTTTTCTATGTAATTTTCAGGGACATATTCAATGTAAACACTTTGCCATATACCTGTTGTACGAGTATAGTCACAACCGTGACTCTTTTTCCATTCACTCTGCTTACCACGAATGACAAACGGATTTTTTACATCATCTTCGCAAAGTACGAAAATCTCATTTTCCCCGTCAACTGCAAGTTCTGTAATATCAAACTTAAATGATGTATATCCGCCTTTGTGCCTACCTGCACATTTACCGTTTACAAGTACAGTTGTCAGGTGGTCAGCAGCACCAAAACACAAGAAAACTCTGTTGTTGTTCTTTTTAATCCGGGCAGTTTTTCTGTACCATACCATATTCATAAAATCTTTGTAACCTATGCCCGAAAGTTCACTTTCGACACAGAAAGGTACATTGATTTTGTGAGTAAATTCGTTATTGTTTCTTATTTCAACTGCTCGTTTTTCGTCAGTTGAAAATTTAAAGCCCATTTTTGCCTTTTGAAAACCAAAATCCCACTGTCCGTCAAGACTTATGAAATTATCTCTTTCAAACTGTGGATTAGGGTGTTTTGCCATTTTAATATTCATAAAAAATCACCAAAATGATAATATCACATTTTTCTCTGTTCAGCAACATTTTTTTATGTTATAATTCAGATGGTGATAAATATGTTAAATAAATTTAATTGGGCAATCTTGGGTTGCGGAAGTATTGCAAATGATTTTGCTGTTGCTATGAACAAAAGGGGTGGCAAAGTCTATTCCGTTGCAAATCGTACTTATGAAAAAGCGGTAACTTTTGCAGAAAAATACGGAATAGAAAAAGTCTATAAAAATATTGATGACATTTTCCAAGACGAGAATGTACGGATAGTTTATATCGCAACGCCTCATAATAAGCATATTGAGTATATTCTAAAAGCACTCCAGAATGGAAAACATGTGCTTTGCGAAAAAGCAATTACATTAAATTCCTCTGAACTTAACAGAGCAGTTGAAATCGCTAAAAAAAACAATCTCATTTTAGCCGAGGCTATGACAATTTACAATATGCCACTTTACAGTGAACTTGAGAAGATAATAAGTTCAGGAAAATTGGGGAATTTTCGTTTAGCCCAAGTAAATTTCGGCAGTTTCAAGGAATATGATATGACAAATCGTTTTTTCAATATGGATTTGGCAGGCGGTGCGCTTTTAGATATTGGTGTTTATGCTCTTTCTTGTGTGAGAATGTTTATGACAGAATACCCTGACGACATTAAGTCACAAGTGAAATTCGCTGTGACAGGTGCGGATGAACAGTCAAACATCATTCTAAAAAATTCCAAGGAAGAATTGGCAAGTGTCACACTTTCTTTACACGCAAAACAACCCAAAAGAGCAACGATTTGCTATGATAATGGTTATATAGAAATATTTGAATATCCAAGAGCGGACAAAGCAACAATTTTCTATACTGAAGAAAATCGAACAGAAATAATAAAAGCAGGGGACATAAGCAATGCCCTCTGCTATGAAATCGAAAATATGGAAAATGCTATTATAAATGGTAAAAACACAATGCGACTTGATTACACCGTTGATGTAATGAACATTATGACAACACTCAGAAACCAATGGAATATGAAATATCCGGAAGAGCAAAGCGAAGCTTTGCAATGAATAATGAATGATCAATAATTTCGGAACTGCGTTGCAATTATAATAAATTAAGCGTCGCAGACCCTTAATTATTCATTATTCACTATTTTATAATAACTCCAAGACCTTCACCAAATGTGCCACCATTTTTTATGTACTCAACTGTTGATTTCTGCAAAGAACTTTTTTGAGGAATTTTGTCAATAAATCCGTAACTTCCTGTTTTTTTCTTGTTTTTCATCAAATCAGAATTCTTGATTTTAACACCATAGAGCCACAAATATGTAGGTTGTGGTTCTTCTTTTTTTTCTACTATATCAAACAAAGATTGGAATTTTAAAATGTTGCTGTTTTCGGGCATAAAATCCTTGTTGCCTGGATACAAAAGCCAACTGTAACACATAAACATATTGTCTGGATATTCGGGGAAATATTCCTTAAAAAATTCCTTTGCCATATGGAGTGATTCTTTACAAGCTTCGTAATCAAGCTTTTCACCACGAGGAATGTGCATATTTATAATCTTATCACCAAAATTTATTTTAGTGCCGTTTTTATCATATGCAGGTTTAAAATACCAGAAAAGTTTTTGGTACTGAAGTCTGCCAATCTTAAAAATGTTCACATTCATATGGTGCATAATCCAATGAAGTTCATAAAGACCGTCTTCACCTGTTCTTGCCTTGTGGTCATCAATCCATATTTTAATGTCATTCATAGTGTCAAAGAAAATTTTGTCACTTATGTTTTTCTCTCTATATCTGTCATAAACAGTTGGTAAAAAAGCATATACCAATGCTAATTTCATCATAGGTTTCTGTTTAAGAAACGGTTCCCAACGATTTTTACTACAAAACTTAAGGCAGATTTCAACTATTTTCTGACGTTTTTTAATAAATTTTTCAATTTTATTTGCAAGGTTTTCATCAGGATAAATTTTTAAAAATATTTCTCTCGAACGCTTAAAATTAATCATAATTATTCTCTCCTATTTTATTATCCTAATTCTATCACAAACACAAGAAGAATTAAACAGTATTTTTTAAAATAAAAAGGGTTATAATATTTTTGCGAGGTGATAAAGATGAATAATAACAATAACAACAGAAACAATGCACAAAATAACAATAATAACAATGTGCAGAACAAAAACAATAACAACAATAATAACAAAAACAATGCGCAGAATAACAATAACAAAAAATCTGCGACAAACAATCAGTGGTCAAATGCAAATTCTTATCCTGAATCAAAATCAGAAAACAAGCAGGGTAACAGA
>JAZSKT010000098.1:0-9679 GCA_045534995.1 Candidatus Fimenecus sp. | reverse complement strand
CTGACCTTCCCAGTTAACAAGGAAACCTTCACCATCATTACCGAGAATACCGATAAGGAATGTACCTGCATAAGCAAAACCTGCAAAGATACCGGATACAACAGCAACTTTTTTAGCGCCAAATTTACGAATGAGTTTGGGGGCCAACGGAACCATAATGTAGTTCGGAATACCTGTGAAAATACCTGCGATTGAACCGTGCGCAACATTCTTTGAGTTGTGCATCCAGTAGAAACTCTCACTTGCAACACCAACTGACTTGAAGCCTGCAAAGAAACCGGAAAGAACAAGGATAAACATTGGTCTGTTCTTGAAAACATTCTTAAATGATTCAATAACGCCAACTTCTTGCATCTGTTCACGAGATGCGAGTGGCACTCTTTCACGCATTGCAGAGAATCCGAAGAAAGCTGTAAATGCGGCAATTACCGTAATTATAACTGCAAATCCTGTGTAGATATCCTGCATACCAACAGCATTGTTTGTAGCTTTTGGAAGAATACCAACTGCAAAAGAAGCAATAGATGGAAGGAATACACCGAAAAGGTCAGCGAACTTTGATGTGGCAATAAGATTGTCACGTTCATCATTGTTTGGCGTAATGTTATAAAGCATAATTGTCCAAGCACCAAAGTATGACATACCAAGGTTATAAACAAAAATTGCAATAACAGTCCAAATGATTTTCTGCCAATCATGAACAAGGAACGACGGTGTTGTAAAGAGCATTATCATCGCTATTGCCCAGAAAGGAGTAGGAATCACAAGCCATGGACGAAGACGACCCCAACGAGTTCTTGTACGGTCAATTATAAGACCTGAAATTGAGTCGTCAACAGCGTCATAAATTGACTCGATAAACATAATAACACCGTATGTACTACCTGACATTCCAAGGAAGCTGATAGCAAAGAACTGGCGGAATGCGGTAACATACTGGCTTAAGTTTTTCTGTCCGAATGATGTAAGAAGGTAAGCAGCAATTTCCTTAGGACGAAGATATCTTCTGTTAGAAGCATCCTGATGGATTGCCTCGCCGTTAACTTCTTCAGCAACGGTTGTGGTTACATTGTTGTTTTCCACTTTTCAATCACGCCTTTTTAAAATAGTCATATATATCCAATATATAAATATCAATATAACATAAATTGGTTTAATAATCAACTGAAAAATTAAAATTCATGTACTTATTTGAATTTTAATGAATAAGCAACAGCTAATTTGTCGCAACGCTCATTTTCAGGGTGTCCTGCATGTCCTTTTACCCATTCAAATTCATAATCGTGAAGTGACAAAAGATTAAGTAATTTATCCCATAAATCAGGATTTAGTGCAGGCTTCTTATCCGCCTTTTTCCAATTGTTTGCTTTCCAACTTTCAGCCCAACCTTTTGTGATGCCGTTTACAACATAAGATGAATCAGAATAGATTTTCACCTTACATTTTCTGTTAAGTGCTTCAAGACCGTTTATAACAGCTAAAAGTTCCATTCTGTTGTTAGTTGTTTCTGCTTCACCGCCCGAGAGTTCTTTTTCTACGCCATTACAGCGTAAAATTGTACCCCAACCGCCGGGACCGGGATTGCCTGAACAAGCACCATCTGTGAACATTTCTACATAACTTAATTTTTCCATAAAAAACCTCAATGAATAAATACCAAAATTTTATATCAAACTAATTTTAACATGAAATTTTAACTTTAACAATATGTATTTTACCAAGGTGGTTTTTCTTGACATTAAGGTGAAAAAATAGTATTATATTATGACAACTATATTGAGATAATATGGCTAATTTTACGCATTTTGCAATATTTGAATTTTTCCTGACTTTAGCCTTAAGTCAGGTACATATAATTTTATAACATAATAATCAAAAAAAGGAGGAAACATGGCTAAGCAAAAAAATGAGAAAACATCTCAACAAAATGAAGTAAAGAGAAAAAATACAAATAAAAACAAGACGAATAAGCCCAATAAAAATAAAAAAGGCGTTTTTAATAAAAAACAAACAAAGAATAACACTTCAAAACCACAAAAAGAACGTAAATCGCAAAAGAATAAAGCACCTAAAAAGCCTGATGTTAATGTTAGAATTGCTTTTTTAGGTGGACTTAATGAAGTCGGTAAGAATATGACTCTTTATGAGTGTCAAAATGATATGATTCTTGTGGATTGCGGTCTTGCATTCCCTGAACCTGATATGCTTGGTGTTGACCTTGTAATTCCTGATTTCACTTATGTTGAACAGAATGTTGATAAGATAAAAGGTATTTTTATTACTCATGGTCACGAGGACCATATAGGAGGACTTGCATATCTTCTTCAGAGAGTAAATATTCCTGTTTACGGCACAAAACTTACAATCGGTCTTATTGAAGGAAAACTTAAGGAGCATAAAATCCTTGATAAAGCAGACCTTCATGTAATAGAGCCAAAGGATAAAATTGCATTAGGTTGTTTTGAGGTTGAGGCTATTCATGTTAATCACTCAATTCCCGATGCATTGGCCCTTGCTATCAATTCACCTGCAGGTCTTATTTTGCAGATGGGTGACTTTAAAATTGATACAACACCAATTGACGGTGAGGTAATCGACCTTGCAAGAATTGCAAAACTCGGTGAAAAAGGTGTTCTCTGTCTTTTGTCAGATTCTACAAATGCACAGCGACCCGGTTACACCTCAAGCGAACGTACCGTTGGTGAGTCATTTGCAAGACTTTTCCAAAAAGCTGATGGCAAACGACTTATAGTTGCAACATTTGCATCAAATATTCACAGAGTTCAGCAGATTATTGATGTTGCAAAATCTGTTGGCAGAAAAGTAGCTCTTTCAGGAAGAAGCCTTGAAAATGTTGTTGAAACTGCATCAAGACTTGGCTATCTCAATATTCCGGAAGGAATTCTTATAAATATTGACTCTGTTTCAAGATATCCTCACGATAAGCTTGTTATTATTACAACAGGTAGTCAGGGTGAACCAATGTCTGCACTTTACAGAATGGCATTTTCTGAACACCGTCGTGTTGAAATCGGTACAGGAGACTATGTAATTATTTCTGCAACTCCAATTCCGGGAAATGAAAAAACTGTTGGTAAGGTTGTTGATGAGCTTTTAAAGCGTGGTGCAGAGGTTGTATATGAAAAAATGTATGAAGTACATGTGTCAGGTCACGCTTGTCAGGAAGAACTTCGTCTTATATTAAGCCTTGCAAAGCCCAAATTCTTTATTCCTGTTCACGGAGAACAGAAACATTTAAGAAGTCATGCTGCAGTTGCAGAAAGTATGGGAATTGCTCCCGGAAATATTTATATTGCAGATAACGGCAGACAGGTTGAACTTTCAAAACGTAAAATGTCAGTTGCCCCGGATGTTCCTGCAGGTAAGGTCTTTGTTGACGGTTATGGTGTAGGTGATGTTGGCAGCGCTGTTATCCGTGAGAGAAAACGACTTGCTGAAGACGGTCTTATGATTATAAGTGCTGTTATCGAAAGAGAAACAGGTATGCTTGTATCCGGTCCTGATATAGTATCTCGTGGTTTTGTCTATGTTCGTGATTCGGAACAACTTATTGCTGAAGCAAAACTCGTAGCACAGATTGTTATTGACGAGTGTAGTCACGAGGGAGTTGTTGAATGGAGTGCAATCAGAAACAGAATGAGAGATGACATTTCTCGTCTTCTTTATGACAGAACAAAACGTAGTCCTATGGTTATTCCAATAATCAGTTCAGTATGAGTAACCACTGAACAAATCGAGGTCACAATTCTCAACGGCTACTTTTCCGTCATAACTCGTCCAAAATACTCGTTAATACACAAAGTATTGACTGCGTTTTTTGACGGTTCTGACAAAAAACTATCTCGCTGATAGTTGCAACCCGATTTAATCAGCGGTTACTATAAAGGTGAATATTATGGAAAAAACAGGTAATAACAAAAGAAATAATAATATAAAAAAAATATTAAGTATTTATCCGATAACAATTCCTGCAATTGTTGTCAGTTTAGTTTTGTGTATTACTATGTTTTTCTATAATATTTATGTTGCGATAGCAGGATTAGTTTTGATTGTTATCTTTTTCATAATCGCTGTTATAAAAAGTAATTCTAACTTTAAAAAACTTGAAAATACCGTTGCTATACTTGATAAAAAACTGACGGCAGATAATCAAAATGGTGAACTCAGAAGTTTCCCACTACCTGTATTGCTTTTTGACAGTACAGACAGTATTGTATGGTATAACACAAAATTCCGTGATGAATTTCTTACAGATTATTCCTTCGAAAATATTGATGTAAAACAATTTACATCAGGACAGGGTGCAGACATTGTCCGTGAGAATAAATTTATCGAATGTGAATGTAACAAAAAGAAATATACTGCTTTTTCGGGTAAAACACAGTATAAAAACGAAACTGTTTATTCTCTTTATTTTATAGAGGATACAGAACTTAAAAATTACAAATTATCATATCTTTCATCTCGTCCTGCACTTATATTTATAAATCTTGATAGTGTTGAGGATGTTTGTGCAGATTTTAAAGAAAGTCAGCAGTCAGAGGTTCTCGGTGATGTAGAGGCAATAGTGGAAAACTGGTTCGGGAAATATAATTGTATTTTCCGAAAAATGCCAAATGGCAGATTCTTGGTTTTTGCTGAATCCGAAATGCTTGATAAGATGAAAGAAGATAAATTCTCCGTTTTGTCACAAGTTCGTTCCTATACATATAAGGACAGAACATTAGGTATCACATTATCTGTTGGTATAGGTCTTGGTGAAAATCTTTCACAATGCGAAACAATAGCGCGTAAGTCCCTTGATATGGCAATGGGACGAGGCGGTGACCAGGCTGTTGTTAAGACAACTGATGGTGATTTCGAATTCTTTGGCGGTGTGTCGAAGGGTGTTGAGAAACGAAATAAAGTTCGCTCAAGAATGATTGCTTCTGCAATTAAAGAAACGATTAAAACAAGTGATAATGTTCTTATTATGGGACATCGTTTTGCTGACTTGGATTCTCTCGGGTCTTCAGTTGGTGTTGCAATGATTTGTAAAGCACTGAATAAAGATGCTAAAATCGTGATGTCCTCAAAAACAACACTTGCAATGCCTTTAGCAAAGCATATGATTGCAAATGGTATGGACTATCTTCTTATCGAACCAGAAGATATAGATGAATATCTGTCTGCAAAAACTCTTCTTGTGATTACTGATACACACAGAAAAAGTTTCCTTGAATATCCTGAACTTTTTGACCTTGTAGAAAAGGTTGTTGTTATTGACCACCACAGAAAAACTGTTGACCACATTAATAAGGCAGTTATTTTTTATCATGAACCAAATGCTTCTTCAGCTTCGGAAATGGTGACTGAACTTATACAATATATAGACATTGATGTGAATGTACCTAAAGTTTGTGCAGAGGCGTTGATGTCAGGTATAACTCTTGATACAAAGAACTTTGTTATGAAAACAGGTGTGCGAACCTTTGAGGCAGCAGCATATCTTCGTTCTTTGGGTGCTGATACTGTTGCAGTAAAACAATTATTCTCTAACAGTATGAATACACAAAAGGCAAAGAGTGAAGTTGTAAAGAATGCGGCAATGTATAATGACAGCGCAATCGCTGTTGTGGATTTTGAGTCAGATGATATAAGAATTGTTGCAAGTCAGGCTGCAGATGAACTTCTCAATATTGACGGTGTTCGCGGCTCGTTTGTTTTATATAAAACAGAAAAAACAATTAATATTTCAGCACGTTCATATGGTGAAATAAATGTTCAGCTTGTTATGGAAGAACTTGGTGGCGGCGGTCATCTCACTATGGCTGCAGCACAGCTTGAAAACAAAACATTTGATAACGTTCTTGTTCTTTTAAAACAAGCGATAGATAAAGTAACATAAACGAAATGAGGTTATAAATATGGATGTTATTTTAAAGGCAGATGTAAAAGGCCTTGGTAAAAAAGGCGAAAAAGTAAAGGCTTCTGACGGATATGCCCGCAACTTCCTTTTTCCTAAAGGATTAGCGGTTGAGGCTAATGCTCAGAGCCTTACAGAACTTCGTAATCGTGAACAGTCAAATCAGCACAAAATTGATGTTGAGGTTGCTGCAGCAAACGAGTCAAAGGCGAAGCTTCAGGGAAAAGTAATCAAAATTACTGCAAAAGCAGGCAGTAACGGAAAACTTTTTGGTTCTGTTACATCAAAAGAAGTTGCAGCTGAAATTGCAAAGCAGTATGCAGTAAAGGTTGATAAGAGAAAAATTTCTATGAGTGATATCAAAACTTTTGGTTCATACAAAATTGAAGTTAAGTTATATACAAATATTGTAGCCGAAATGACAGTCATGGTTGGCGAATAATTGGAGCGAAAAGGATATGGAAAGCAATTTAACAGCTTTTGAAAATCTTAATTTACCGTATAGCCTTGATGCAGAACAGGCAGTACTTGGTGCTTTACTTAAAGACCCCGAGTGTCTTCCTATTGTTTCTGATATGCTGAAGATTGACCATTTATATCTTCCACAGCATAAGGCTATATATACAGCAATACTTAATATCGATACGATTGGTGGTCGCATTGACCCTCTTGTTGTTCTTGAAGAACTGAAAAAAGAGGGTGTATATGACGATATCGGTGGTAAAACATATCTTATGAAAATTGCCGATGCCGTACCTTCTACAAAGAATGTTGAATCATATATCAAAATCATAATTGACAAGTTCTATCTTCGTACACTTATGATTACGGCTCGTGAGATTCTTGAGTCAACAAATAATGGCAATGATTCTCCTGACTCACTTCTTGATTTGGCTGAACAGAAGATTTATGACATTCGTCGAGGAAAGAATACTTCAGGACCTGCAAAAATCAGCGACATTGTAATGTCAGATGTTTTTGAGCGTCTTAAAAAACTTGCAAGTGCCGACCCAAAAGAAAAAGAACAGTACATAGGAATCCCAACAGGTTTCTCATATCTTGATAAAGTTCTTGGTGGCGGATTCCACCGTTCTGACTTTATTGTTGTTGGCGCTCGTCCTGCTATGGGTAAAACAAGTTTTGCTCTGAATGTTGCGAGAAATATTGCAATGAAAGGCAGAAAAGTTCTTTTCTTCTCCTTGGAAATGTCAAAAGAACAGCTTGCACAACGAATTATTTCAACAGAAGCTCGGATTATCAGCAATAAGTTGAGAACAGGCGACATAAGTGATTCTGATTGGGAAAAATTAGGACTTGCACTTCAAAATTTGGTTCATTGTGAATTGTATTTTGATGATACTGCAAATATTAATGTTCCCGAAATGAAGGCTCGTGCTCTTCGTATGAAAGATGTTGATTGTATTGTAATTGACTACCTTCAGCTTATGTCAGGTACAAAGCGTACAGAAAATCGTGTCAATGAGGTTTCTGAAATTACTCGTGGACTTAAAATGATGGCAAAGGACCTTAATATTCCTGTGGTAACTTGTTCCCAGTTATCCCGTGGTGTCGCAAAGAATTCAAGTGACCATCGTCCGCAGATGACAGACCTTCGTGAATCAGGTACTATTGAACAGGATGCGGACATTGTTCTGATGCTTCACCGTGAAGATTATTATAATAATGCCCCCGATGACAATGAGGATAAAGATTCTGCAAATATTGCCGAGATTATTGTCGGCAAAAACAGACATGGCTCAACCGAAACAGTAAAAGTTGCATGGAATCCTGAATTTACAATGTTCTCAACTCTTGAAAGGATTAAAGATGACAGATAAGGTTTTAAAGACAATTAAAGATTGTCATATGCTCACGGGGTGTAATACTTTAGGTGTTGGACTTTCCGGTGGAGCAGATTCTGTTTGTCTTGCTCATATTTTGTCGAAAAATAAAGAGAACCTTGGTATCAAAGTTCTTAAGGGAATACATATTCATCACGGTATCCGTGGTGATGAGGCGGACCGTGACTTGGAGTTTTCACGAAATATCTGTGAAAAATTAGGAATTGAATTTGTTCCATATTATGCAGATGTTCCTGCAGAAGCACAAAAAACAGGAGAGAGTATAGAAGAATGTGCAAGACGCATCCGTTATGATTTTTTTGAAAAATCCGGATGTGACAAAGTTGCAACAGCGCACAATCTTAACGATAATATAGAAACTTTTGTTTTTAACCTTGCTCGAGGTGCTTCTCTTTCAGGACTTTGTGGTATTCCATATACAAGAGATATTTATATCAGACCGCTTCTCAATTGTTCAAGAGACGAAATTGAAAAATATCTTCTTGATAATCAGTTAAACTATGTGGTTGACAGTACAAATTTAAGTGATGATTATACAAGAAACAAGATTCGTCATAATATTTTGCCGATGCTTTTTGAACTTAACCCGTCTTTTGACAAGACTTTCGTTAAATGTCTGTATTCACTTAATCTTTCAAAAGAATATATTACAGAAAATGCTTATAATCTTGTTGAAGAATCAAGATGCGACGGATACTATGATTGTACTGTATTTGAAAGTTGCCATGAAGCATTGAAATATCAGGTAATTTCCTTGATTTTGAAAGAGCAGAATTTAAAAAATATCAGCCGTGAGCATATTGATGCTGTGCTTGGAATTATTGGAAAAAATGGCAGCGTAAGTCTTTGTGGAAATATTCAAGTTAATGCCCGAAGAAATAAATTGTTTTTTGGCGAAGTTCCGAAAACAGAATATTTCGAAATACCCGTAAGCATTGAGGAAAATATGATTTCAACACCTGTTGGCGAGTATCTTATTAATATTTTCGGCAAAAAAGATTTACAAAACTTTAATAAACAAGATATAGACAAATTTATAGATTGTGATAAAATATCAAATGGTGCAGTTGTAAGGACTCGTCGTGACGGTGACGGTTATCAATTGCTTAACAGACCGAATAAATCATTAAAAAAACTTTTTAATGAAAATAAGGTTTCAATCTGTGATAGAGAAAGAATGCTCATATTATCTGATGATAACGGAATAGTGTGGACTGAATTTTTTGGTGTTTCAAAAATGTGTAAAGCAGATGAGAATACAAAAAAATTCATTAAAATATCAAAGGTGGGGAAAAATAATGATTAATGATATCGATAGAGTTCTTTTATCAGAAGAACAATTAAAAGATATAGTTAAAAGACTTGGTGCCGAAATCACAAAAGATTATCAAGGTAAAAAACTTGTGCTTGTCAGCGTTCTTAAAGGCTCTGTTATATTTATGGCAGACTTGATGAGAGAAATTAAAATTCCTTGTTCTATTGATTTTATGTCTGTATCAAGTTATGGCTCAGGCACAAAAACATCAGGTGTTGTTAAAATTATCAAAGACCTTGATACAGATGTTGTTGATGGTTCGGATTTGCTTATTGTTGAGGATATTCTTGATAGTGGTGTTACACTTGAATATTTGATGAAAGTTCTTTCCGCAAGGAATCCCAACAGTATCAAGATTTGTACTTTGCTCGACAAACCTGAAAGAAGAAAAGCAGATGTCTTTGCAGATTATGCCGGTGCGCAAATTCCGGATGCCTTTGTTGTGGGCTATGGATTGGATTTTGACGAAAAATACAGAAATTTACCGTTTGTAGGTGCGTTAAAACCTGCAGTATATGAAAAGTAACCACAGGAGTGATAAATAACTTGAAAAAATTTAATTGGAAAGCAATAATT
>JAZSKT010000190.1:0-2039 GCA_045534995.1 Candidatus Fimenecus sp. | reverse complement strand
CAGAAAATGACGGAGGGAGAGATAGAAAAAATATTATATTATCTCTAATTTTGCACTTTGCGCTTTGCATTTTGCTCTTATATCTTGAATTCCTACTAATTTTATGTGAATTCACTATTGAATTCCTACTAATTTTGTATTATATTATATAAGAAACTAATAACAACACTATAAAAGGTTATGATAATATGAAAATCTCAACAAAAGGCAGATATGCACTTCGTCTTATGACCGATTTGGCAATCCATAAGGAGGACGGATATATCTCAATAAAAACTGTTTCTCAAAGACAAGGAATAAGCGAAAAATACCTTGAACAAATTATTAAACTTCTGGCGAAGGAAAGCCTTGTTGAAAGTATTCGAGGTGCTCAAGGTGGTTACAGATTAACAAGAGAGCCTGTTGAATACACGGTAGGCGAAATTCTTCGTGTGACCGAGGGTAGTCTTGCGCCTGTTGCTTGTCTTGCAACTGACGAAAACACATGTGAAAACTGTATGGATTGTGTAACCCTTGAAATCTGGCAATGTGTCCTTGATGCAGTCAATAAAGTTGTAGACTCAATTACTCTTCAATATTTGGTTGACAAGCAGAAAGAAAAAGGTAATTGCGGATGTTGTTAAAATACGATTTGCGAGAAACCGCACGATATATGGGCTATAAACATGGTGCAGAGCCAAGTGAAGAAATCTGTGAGTTAGTTGATGAAGCCTATAAAGAACTCTGCAAAGTAATCCAACCAAAATACATTTATAAAGAATACGATTTCACAAGGACAGAAGATGGAATAATAGTTGACAGTATTGAGTTTAAGAGCAAAAAACTGCTCACTCATCTTCGCAATTCCACTTCAATAATTCTCTTTGGTGCTACATTAGGGCAGGGTGCAGATGCACTTATCCGAAAATATTCCGTAACAGATATTGCTATGACAGCAGTAGCACAAGCTGTTGCAGGGTCAATGGTGGAAAATCTTTGCGATATTGCGTGTGATGAAATGAAAAAGGAAATCAAAGGTGAACACAGACCTCGTTTTAGTCCGGGATACGGTGATTTTCACATATCTGCACAGGAAGATTTTTTCAGGCTTCTGCCAATGAATAAGCAACTTGGAATATCACTTTCAGATGGATTTATGATGACTCCAACAAAAACAGTTACAGCCTTCATTGGCGTAATAAAGGAGTAAATGCTATGACTTTTAAAGAAAAATTTGGAAAAGAAATACTGTTTTTTGACGGTGCAATGGGTACAATGCTCCAGAAAAATGGTTTAAAAACAGGTGAATTGCCTGAAAATATGAATATTACCCATCCTGATGTGCTACTCAAAATTCATAAGGAGTACCTTGATGCAGGATGTAATGTTATAACAACAAATACATTTGGTGCTAATTCTCTCAAATTTAACAATGTGGATGAAATTGTTACTGCAGGAGTGAATCTTGCAAAAAAATCCACAGAGAATTATGACAGAGATACTTTTGTAGCACTTGATGTAGGTCCTATTGGTAAGCTTTTAGAGCCTTGCGGTGATTTGCCTTTTGAAAATGCTTATGAACTTTTTAAAGAACAAGTTACAGCAGGCGAAAATGCAGGTGCTGACCTTGTTTTAATTGAAACAATGGGTGACTTGTATGAAATAAAAGCAGCAGTTCTTGCGGCAAAAGAAAATACAAATCTTCCCGTTCTTGTATCAATGATTTTTGATGAAAAAGGCATACTTTTAACAGGTGCAGACATAAAAACTGCAGTTGTAACGCTTGAGGGTTTAGGTGTTGACGGAATTGGTATGAATTGTGGTCTTGGTCCTGACCAGATGCTCCTGCTCTTAAAAGAAATGAAAGAGTATTCAAGTACACCTATTTTCATTCAACCAAATGCAGGACTTCCCGTCAGCGTCAATGGTAAGACAACCTACAATGTAACTCCTGAAGAATTTGCACAAAAACAACTCCTGATTCTTAAAAACGGTGCTTGTGCTTTGGGCGGCTGTTGCGGTACGACTCCTGAACATATAAAGGCAATGATTGACCTTTG
>JAZSKT010000057.1:0-2917 GCA_045534995.1 Candidatus Fimenecus sp. | reverse complement strand
AAATTCATATTTACACCTCAATTATTTCTGCTTTGGCAGTACCGTTTTCAAATTGAATTGTAACAATATCACCATTTTTCAACTGATGAATATCAGTTAAAATATCATCATCTTGCTTAACAATTGAATATCCACGAGATAAAACCTTCAACGGACATAAAGAATCGAGTTTTGAACAAAGTATAGCAAAAGACGATGAATATTTTGTTAATATATCTTTAAAAATATTATTTATCTGTTCATTTAAAGTATCAAGATATAATTCACAATTTTCAATAATTTTTTCTGGTTTTTGCAAAACTTGTGAATTAATAAGTTTGTTTAAGTCATTCGATAAGTCATCAACATATAAATTAAATAAATTTTCAATTGAATACTTTAAAGATGAAATATAATATTTTTGTTCCTTTATATCGGGAGTTGCCAATTCAGCGGCAGCAGAAGGTGTTGGCGCACGTAAATCTGCAACAAAATCACAAATGGTAAAATCAGTTTCGTGACCAACGCCGGAAATAATAGGAATTGTAGAGTTATATATTTCATAAGCAAGTTTTTCGTTGTTAAACGGCCATAAATCTTCAGCAGAACCGCCACCACGAGCAATAATAATCACATCGACATCTGTTTGATTCATTAGTTTCAACGCATTACAAACAGAAGATGCAGCACTATCACCCTGAACTTGTACTCCTGCAAAAATAACCTCTGCAACAGGATATCGTCTTTCAAGCACATTTAATATATCCTGTACAGCAGCACCCGTTGGTGAAGATATAACACCTATTTTTGAAGGAAAACGAGGAATACTCATTTTATGCTCGTCATCAAATAAACCGGCTTTAAAAAGCTTTTCTTTCATCTGTTCAAAAGCTAAGGCAAGAGCTCCAACACCATCAGGTTGCATATCATCAATATAAAGTTGATATCTTCCGTCACGTTCATATAATGAAACTCTGCCTCGAATAATTACTGACATACCATTTTTAGGTTGAAATTTTAATTTTGAAGCATTTCCAGCAAACATAACGGCACTAATGACAGACTGATTATCCTTAATGCTCATATATAAGTGACCACTTCTGTAATGGTCAACAAAATTTGAAATCTCACCGACCACAAAAACATTATTAAGATTTATATCTTGCTCAATAATTGATTTTACATAGGAGTTCAATTGTGTAACACTTAAAATAACAGGTGAATTCATTTTATGATTTCCTTTTATTACAAATTGATGCCAAAACAGCAATACCACAAGCGTTATCAGAAGAAAATTCAGGTTCAGCGAAAAATGAATTATATTTATCTTCTAATTTATTACGAATTATTTTATTTGACATTACTCCACCTGAAAATACAACAGGTAAATCACCGTATTTATTTAGAAGTTCAGACACGGTATCATCAATTGCCGAATATATATAACTCAAGCAATATAATGCAATATCCTCATGTTTATATCCTTGATCAAGCATTTGTTTACATTTGTTTTCAACACCTGAAAGGCTGAACATACCGTCACGCCTGAACACTTTAATATATTCAAGTTTATTGTTGCTATTACAAGCAAGTTTTTCCAACTCAGGACCACATGGAAACTTAATTCCAAGAGTTATCCCTACCCTATCGACTGCCTGACCTGCTTTCAAATCAAGAGAATCGGCAACTTTTGTAGTTTCAAAATATTGGTTATTAGGCTTGACAAGAAGGGCTTGTGAAGTACCACCTGATATATGAAATGCTAAAAAATCTCGATTAATATAATCTAAAACATCAGCAGAGTATAATGCAGCAACAATATGGCCGTCCTGATGAGAAAAACGGTACAAAGGGACATTCATAACAGAGGATAATGAAACAGCAACTGATAATCCGGAAAGAAAACAAGGCATATAAGAGCCATCTTCATTACACGGCTTAATTGACACGCCGATTCCACTGATATCATATTCGTTATCTTCAAATAATTCTTTTATAAGTTCCGGTAATTGAACAGTATGGTGAAAAACAGCATCGCTTTGACGAATACCCTTTTCTCCATCTTTAACTGGCAATAACTTCTTCTTACTAATTACAGAATTGCTGACATCATCATACAAAGCAACAGATGTAGTATAATTACTTGTGTCTATTCCAAGAAAATAACTCATTCTGTCACATTCTCTCTTACATATTTACCAAGAATACCATTAATAAAAGAAGCATCTTCCTGAGATGCAAACTTCTTTGCAAGTTCAACTGCCTCATTAATTGAAACACCATTTGGAATAGATGGAACATAAAGTATTTCACATATTGCAAGACGCATAATCGCAAGAGAAACCTTTGGTAATCGTTCAACTTTCCAACCAACAGAATTATTATTAATTATACTGTCGATTTCTTCAACATGCTCATATGTCAACTGTGCCAATGAAAAAGCAAAAGTATTTTCTTCAATCAATCGTGCATCAATTGCATTATTAACTATTTCTTCAATAGTTAACTCAACATTGAATATTTTTTCAAAAATAAGAGTAAACGCAAGTTCTCTTTCTTCTTTACGGGTCATAATATCCTCCAAAAAAATTACACTCCCCGCTAGAAAAAGACAGGGAGTGTTTTTCATTTTTCTGCGGTACGAATGTATATACATATAATTTATGAATATTGTACCACCATCTTGCTTAAATTTCAATAGAAAAATGTATATTTTATTTGTATATACATTACTTTGCTTCGATAATAATAATCTGTTCTGAAGATAATGATGTCTTTGATAATATTATATCTTTAATTTTCATAACAGAATCATCTGCAAGTGTTTTTTCTGGCATGATTACCTCAATATTATCGTTATTATATGTTACAAGACATTCTGTACTTAAATGAGCACTAATAAGATTTTCAATGTCTGCTTCTAAAGTCGGATCGTAGC
>JAZSKT010000085.1:0-5246 GCA_045534995.1 Candidatus Fimenecus sp. | reverse complement strand
TCAAATATGACAATCAGAGAGAAAATTGAAAATAATGAAAAAGATATGTTGTCAGAAAAAGCGTGCCTTAGTGCCTGCTCCAAGGGAAGAAATAACCTTGAAGAAAAATGTCCTTTAAGAACGGATTTTCAGCGTGACAGGGATAGAATTATACATTCTAATTCGTTCCGCCGATTAAAACATAAAACCCAGGTTTTTTTATCACCTGAGGGTGACCACTACAGAACCAGACTTACTCATACTCTTGAGGTTTCACAAATTGCACGAACAATCGCAAATGGTCTTTATCTCAACGAAGATTTGACCGAAGCAGTGGCTTTAGGACACGATTTAGGTCACACACCATTCGGACACGCAGGTGAGAGAGCCTTGAATTCAGTTTTCCCTGGTGGATTCCGTCACTATGAACAGAGTCTTCGAGTTGTGGAAAGACTTGAAAAAAACGGCCAAGGACTTAACCTTACTTATGAGGTTCGTGACGGTATTGTCTGCCATACTCGTGGTAAAGAGGCTGATACTCTTGAGGGTAGAATTGTAAAACTTGCCGATAAAATTGCGTATATTAACCACGATATTGATGATGCAGTCCGTGCAGGAGTTATGTGTGAGGAGGATATTCCTCTTGAAATTCGCAAGGAATTAGGATTTAAAAAGAGTGCAAGAATCAATACCATGGTTCTTGATGTAGTTGAAAACAGCGTCGATGATATTGTTTTTTCTCCTCGTGTTCAACAACCTTTTGATGAACTTCATGCCTTTATGTTTGATAAGGTATATACAAATCCTGTCTGTAAAGGTGAGGAAACAAAGGCAATTGATATTATCCTTCGTCTGTATGATTATTTTTCAGATAATCCTGACAGAATTCCAAAGGCATATCATTACATAATTGAAAGCGAAGGTGTTTCTCGTGCCGTTTGTGATTATATCGCAGGTATGAGTGACCGTTACCTTCTTGCAGTTTATAAAAACATTTTCATCCCTGATTCGTGGGTTGATATCGGACTTGAGGAGGGATAATATTGGCATTATCAGATGACTTTTTAATGGAACTGCGTAATCGTGCCGATATTGAAAGTACCATTTCCTCTTATGTAAATCTGAAACGAGCAGGGCGAATAAGCAAAGGTCTTTGTCCGTTTCACGGTGAAAAAACAGCATCCTTTACCGTTTATCCTGATACACAGTCATATTATTGTTTTGGTTGCGGTAATGGTGGAGATGTTATTACTTTTATAAAAAATATTGAAAATCTTGATTATATTGATGCTGTTAAGTTTTTAGCAGACCGTGTAGGGATAGATGTTCCTGACGAAAACAATTATGACAGCACTATGAATAAACGCAGACTTCGTATGCTTGAGGCAAATCGTGAGGCGGCAAGATTTTTCCATAAATGTTTACAGACAAAAGATGGTGCTATCGGTTACAGATATTTTAAAGAGAGAGGTCTTACTGACGAGACAATCGTGAAATTCGGTTTAGGTTTCGCTCCTGACTCTTTCTTTGCACTTACAAATCATTTGCTAGATAAAGGGTTTACTAAAGAAGAACTTGTTTTTGCAAATCTTGCAAGGCGTTCACAAAAAAATCCTAATAACATTTATGACAATTTCCGTAATCGTGTTATGTTTCCTATAATTGATGTTAAAGGGAATGTAATTGCTTTTGGTGGCAGAGTTATGGATGACTCAAAACCAAAATATCTCAACACATCAGACACTCTTGTATATAAAAAGAGTATGGGTGTTTTCGCACTTAATCTTGCAAAGAAAAGCGGTAAAGATAGTCTTATACTCTGCGAGGGTTATATGGATGTAATCGCACTGCATCAGGCAGGGTTTACAAATGCTGTTGCAGGACTTGGAACCGCTCTTACAAGTGAACAGGCACATTTGCTTTCACGATATGCGTCAGAAATTTTAATTTCTTATGATGCTGATGAGGCAGGGCAGAAGGCGGCAACAAGAGCCTTGACAATCTTTAAGAAAACAAATGCAAAAATTAAGGTTCTGCGACTAAGTGGTGGTAAAGACCCTGATGAAATCATAAAAAATTATGGTGTTGAAAAAATGAAAGCCATAATTACAGGTGCTGCGAATGAAATTGAGTTTGCACTTCTTCGTGAGCATGGTAAATACGACCTTGCAAGTGATGACGGCAAGCGACAGTATCTTCAGGCGGCAATCAAGATTTTATCTTCGGTAGGTCCAATTGAACTTGAAATATATGCTTCACGAATTGCTGAAGAACTTTCTGTATCAAAGGAAGTAATAATAACCGAAGCAAAGCGTCAGGCGAAAAGAAATACGGTAATTCAACAGAAAAGAGAATTTACTGAGATTCAAAGGCAAGAGGACATATTGGACAAGCTTAATCCTCAAAGAAAAAGCTTTTATAGAGGAGCAAAAGCCGAGGAAATGCTCATAGCCTTAGTTATGGCAAACCCGGAATTCCTTAATGATGTGGACAGAAAACTATCATCTGAAGATTTTGTGACAGATTTTAACCGCAGAATTTATAAAGCAGTTACTGACAGAATCCGCCAGGGAAAATTACATGAAATTTCATTTTTGTACGGTGATTTGACTGAGGATGAAATAAGTGCAGTTGCTAAAATTCAGACTATGTCACACACTCTTAAAAACACTTTTGCAGAGTGTGAAGATTGTATAAGTGTAATTCTAAATGAAAAAAATAAGAAAAGACTTAAAAGTGTAGATGTGGATGGCATCACCGATGAGGACTTTTTGAAATTTTTTAATAATAATGAATAGAAGTGAAGGAGAAAACAATGGAAAGTATGGATAAAAAATCAGCCTTAAAAGCTTTGGTTGAAAAAGGTAAAGCAGTTGGTAAACTTACAACTCAGGAAATTGATAATGCGATTCTTGAACTCGATATTGAGATGGAAGAACTCGATAAACTTTATGAGCTTATCGAAACTAACAATATCGAACTTATAGACGACCTTGGTGATATGGCAAGAGATGCTATTACTGATGAAACCGATATGGCAAAAAGCGATGACGGTGGAGTAGGGGATAGTAAAACTCTTGTTATGGATGACCCTGTAAGAGTATACCTTAAAGAAATCGGTAGAGTTCCACTTCTCACTTCTGAAGAAGAGATTGAACTTGCAATTCGTATTGCTGACGACGACAAAAAAGCAAAACAGCGTCTTGCAGAGGCTAATCTTCGTCTTGTTGTTAGTATTGCAAAGCGTTATGTTGGTCGTGGAATGCAGTTCCTTGACCTTATTCAGGAAGGTAATTTAGGTCTTATTAAGGCTGTTGAAAAGTTTGACTATACAAAGGGCTTTAAGTTCTCAACATATGCTACTTGGTGGATTAGACAGGCAATTACTCGTGCTATTGCTGACCAGGCAAGAACAATTCGTATTCCTGTTCATATGGTTGAAACAATCAATAAGGTTAAAAAGACAAGCAGTCAGCTTCTTCATAAGAATGGTCATGACCCGTCTGCTGAAGAAATTGCAGAAGAACTCAATATGACACCTGATAAGGTTCGTGAAATTCTTCGTCTTGCTCAAGAACCTGTTTCTCTTGAAACTCCAATCGGTGAGGAGGAAGACAGCCATTTGGGTGACTTTATCCCTGATGATGAGGCTCTTTCACCTGCAGATGCAGCATCTATCTCACTTCTTAAGGAACAGCTTGCAGAGGTTCTTAAAACTCTTACACCTCGTGAAGAAAAAGTTCTTTCACTTCGTTTCGGTCTTGAAGACGGACACCCAAGAACTCTTGAAGAAGTTGGCAAGGAATTTAACGTTACTCGTGAACGTATTCGTCAGATTGAAGCAAAGGCATTAAGAAAACTTCGTCATCCAAGCAGAAGTAAAAAGCTTCGCGACTTCCTTGATTAATTTTTAGATATAAAAAAATCCCTGTACTGATTAGTACAGGGATTTTTTTATGTCTTTTTATTTGTTTTTCTTTGCAGCCTTTTTAGCAGCTTTTTCAGCCTTTAACTGTGCAGCATATGCTGCTGCTTCTTCTTTTTCTTTAAGAGCTTTTGCTTCAGCTTCAGCCATAGCAACTTCGTGACGAGCTTTTGCATCTTCATACATTTCTGCAATATCATCAAGATGCTTGTAGTTTTCTTCTTGTTTTACAAGCTTTTCAGCATCAAGATATGGCTTTGCAGCACGAGCGAAATATGCGTGTCTGTCCATTTCAACTTTTGAAGCCTTTCTTGCTTCTGCTTTCTTTGCTTCATAAGACTTAATTTCAGCCTTGAGTGACTTAACTGTTGCAGAATCTTTAGCTTTCTTTGCATCTCTTAATTCAAGGTAAAGTGCCTTGAGTTTGTCATCACAAGCATCTTCAACATCAAAGATTTTTTCAAGTTCAGAGAAATCAGGCTGAACAAGGTCTTCGTTTGCATAGTACTTGTTGAGTGCTTTACAAGCAGATTTCTTTGTTCTTGCAAGTTCAAGTGCAAATTTGCGGATTGCTTTTTGTTCTTCTGTTGCTTTAGGCTTTGCTTTTGCAGCAGCGAGCTCACGCTTGATTTCTTCAAGGTCCATAAGTTTAAGACCTGCAAGACCTGCGTCATAGATGCCCTTCTGAACATTGTACTGATATTTGAATACATCTGTTGAGAATTTATCAAGTTCTTCACAAACAAACTTTGAAATTTCAATTTCTTCATTAAAGTTAACAGCATCTTTATAAGCTTTTTTAGCAGCTTTCTTTTCTGTTTTATCTTTAACAGATTTGTATGACTTTTTGTCAAGAAGTTTTGGCATCTGATTTGCCATTTCTCTTGCGTTTCTGATAAGGTCAATACCTTCAACAAGTTTACCGTCGTCAACAATTCCGTTGCCATAGTCTTCAAAAAGAGCACGAACCTGAAGAACTCGGATAACTGATTTCTGCTTTCTTTCATTGAAGTCATACCAGAAGAATGGAATAACGTTCATCAATGCACCAACAGCAGCAATGATGATGAGCGCATGGATAAGAGGAAGGAAAATATCCATATCATACAATGCAGAGTTTGGATTTACATAGTTGTTCTGACCTGCTTCAAATTGTTCAGCAAGAATCTGACCAACTGTTTTGCCGTCACCAAGAACACGGTTAAGCACTTCAGGATTCTTTGTAACAATAGCTGCGTTTTCAGCTGTAATACCACCTTTTTCATAGATAACAGGAAGAACAGCAGAAGTACCAAGAGTGATAATTGTGCCGATTGTAGAAACAGCAGAGAACATACCGTCA
>JAZSKT010000001.1:0-1636 GCA_045534995.1 Candidatus Fimenecus sp. | reverse complement strand
AAGAAACAGTAATATAGCGAGAGGTTAAAAATTATCTATTTTGAATTTCAAATTTGCATATAAAAACCCAAAACCCCACCGGATAAACCGATGGGGTTCCTTTTTCACCTGTCAAAAGACAGGATATAACCTATATAAAGTGTGATAATAATAGCACAAAAGCTAGAATTCGTGGACGGCATGTACGGTTTTTACCAAGCGTTCATTCTTCGCCAATGGAAAAGGTATTGTTGGGCAATTCCTTGGGTGCCTTTTGTACATTCGGGTAATCCGTCGGGATACATTTCTGTCATAATACGCTTTACCCACACATAAACAGGAAAAGCTTCAATTTTGTGGAAACCGTAAAGAAGTGTGCATTCAGCCACCTTTGCACCCACTCCCTTAATTTTCTGCAATTCTTCTCGGCCGAATTCAATGGGGTTCGATTTGATTTTTTCAAAGTCAACCTCACCATTTACAACTTTTTGTGCAGCATCAATAATGTATTTTGCTCTGAAACCTGCACGGATAGGGGATAAGTCTTCAACGGATAGTTTGGAAATAACTACCGCTGTGGGAAATGACTTTTTGCCGACTTCACCGTCACCGAAAGTATCGCAAAGACGCTCAATAATTCCTTTGATTCGAGGAATGTTGTTGTTCTGTGAAATAATAAACGAGCAAAGTGCTTCCCAAGGCTCCTGACGAAGAATTCGTATGCCGTCATATTCTTTGATTGCTGTTATAAGATGCTTGTCAGTATATGATAAAAGGATTTTTTTGTAATCGGTGTCCAAATCGAAATATGGTTTCCATAGTTCATTAAAATCCTTTTCGTTACAATCATAGAAAATGATTTCACTTTCAGTTTGTTGAATTTTAATGTGTTTGCCAAAGGCAACACCGTGCCATATGTTTTCGTCGCAAAGTGACCAACGAAAAGCCTGACCACAGTCAAGACAAAGTCCTAAATTAAAATTTTCGGGTAAGGGAATTCTGTAACAATTATTCATAGTAAAATCCTTTGTAAAAATGACCAAAATTTTCTGAAAATTCTATCTAAAAATGACAATGACAAAATGCACAAAAATTTTAGATAAATTTTAAGTGAGGTATGTTCCAAACTGTATAATTTGTCAAGACATTACAACAAATTGTATTTGACAATATTTTAACAAATGGTTTTTATCATTGTCGAAAAGTGGCAAAAACCGTTAAAAATCAATGCTTTTGGGGCAAGTTATTAACATTTTCAACAGAGTTTTCAACAAAATAGTTGAAAAGTTATTTATACAATCTGTATAATTTTTACTGTAATTATTTTTGGTGAAAATCCCATATTGACAATTTTTGGATAAAAAATTTATACAAATCGCAGTATAAATTTAACTGAATTTCTAATCATAATTTTAAAAAATACACAATTTTATGTGAGGAATAAATTATGGTAAAAGGTGTTAACCGACAGGTTCTTGAAATTCACGAAACAGGGTGCGAATATTTTGAAAAAGCCTTGTTCTTTGTCCGTCCTGAATTCAGTGCTGAAAATGAAGGTAAGCTTAAATCAAAAGCAATAACGAGTGCAGTTAATTTTTCGTCAGTTCCCAAAAACAGGAAGCAGAAAATAAAAAGCCGAGTGCTGTTTTTTGCAGAA
>JAZSKT010000188.1:0-3602 GCA_045534995.1 Candidatus Fimenecus sp. | reverse complement strand
TATTTAAATTAAAATAAAATATGTAAAAAAAGCGGGTATTTGTTATTTAACAAATACCCGCTTAATGTTATGATTCTAGGAATTTATAATTGATAATTAATATTCCATAGCTTCAAGCTTCTTGTAGTATGAAAGTCTGCTCATAGCATCTTCCTTATTTTGAGCAAGAAGTTTTTCGGCAATATCAGGGAACTGCTTGAGTAATGAAGCATATCTTACTTCACCCTTAAGGAATTCTTCAAAATCACCTACAGGCTCTTTAGAATCAAGTTTGAAAGGATTCTTGCCTTCAAGTGTAAGGTTAGGATTATATCTGTATAAAGGCCAGTAACCGCATTCAACAGCAAGTTTTCCTTCAAACTGAGATTTACCCATACCCTTAGAAATACCATGGTTAATACAAGGAGCGTAAGCGATGATAATGGAAGGACCATGATAGCTTTCAGCCTCTCTCATAGCATCTAAAAGCTGTTTCTGGTTTGCACCCATACATACGCTTGCAACATATACATAGCCATAGCTCATAGCAATAAGGCCAAGGTCTTTCTTTTTAATTCTCTTACCTGCAGCAGCAAACTTAGCAATTGCAGCAGTTGGAGTTGCCTTTGAAGACTGACCGCCTGTGTTAGAGTAAACTTCTGTATCCATTACAAGAATGTTTACATCTTCACCGCTTGCAAGAACGTGGTCAACACCGCCGTAACCAATATCATATGCCCAACCATCACCACCGAAAATCCAGATGGATTTCTTTGTAAGAAGGTCAGCCATTGTGTTAATTTCTTCTAAAAGAGCTTTTGTTTCGCCATTAGCAGCAGCAATTGCTTCAGGTAAAGCAACTTTGATTTCTTCACTTACTGCTTGAGAAGCTTCGCCTTCATCTTTACATTCAAGCCATTTCTTGAAAAGATTTGCCATTTTTTCACAGCAAGGATTTTCAAGGAACTTTTCAACGATATCAGCAAGCTTTGCTCTTCTCTGAGTCATAGCAAGGTTGAAGCCGTAACCAAATTCTGCGTTATCTTCAAACAGTGAGTTAGCCCATGTAGGTCCATAGCCCTTAGCATTTGTTGTATAGGGGTTAGTAGGAGCACTACCACCATAGATTGAAGAACAACCTGTAGCATTGGCAATCATCATTCTGTCACCAAATAACTGAGTAACAAGTTTAACGTAAGGTGTTTCGCCACAACCTGCACAAGCACCTGAGAATTCAAATAATGGCTTGGAGAACTGGCTATCCTTAACTGTTGTCTTATTTACATTTGTAAATTCAGGAAGAGTCTGAGCAAACTCCCAGTTAGCTTCTTCAGCTTCTGTAATAGTTGCAAATGGTTCCATAACAAGTGCTTTGTTCTTTGCAGGACAAACATCAGCACAGTTACCACATCCTGTACAATCAAGAGGGCTAAGCTGAATTCTGAACTGAAGACCTTCGTATGCCTTACCATTAGCTTTCTTTGTTACATATGTTGCAGGAGCAGCCTTAAGCTCTTCTTCAGTTGCAACATAAGGTCTGATACAAGCGTGAGGACATACATATGCACACTGGTTACACTGAATACAGTTTTCAGGAATCCAGTTGGGAACGTTAACTGCAATACCACGTTTTTCAAACTGTGTTGTACCACTTGGAACAATACCGTTAGCATTATCAATAAATGCGGAAACAGGAAGTTTGTCACCCTGCTGAGCAAGGATGGGTTTTACAACATCGTTAAAATATTCAGTAGCGGGAACAACTACAGGAAGAGCACCTTCAGTTGTTGTAGCCCAGCTTTCGGGATACTTAACTTCTACAAGACCGGTAAGACCTGCTTCAACAGCAGCGTTGTTCATATTAACAACCTTTTCACCCTTCTTGCCGTAAGACTTAACGATAGCTTCTTTCATATACTTAACTGCGTCAGCTTCAGGAATAATGGCAGCAAGTTTGAAGAAAGCAGACATCATAATCATATTGATTCTGCTTCCAAGGCCGATTTCTCCGCCAAGTTTAATAGCATCAATGTTGTAGAACTTAATTTTCTTCTTAGCTATTACATTCTTCATAGCAGCAGGAAGCTGTTTGTCAAGTTCTTCAACAGTGTTCCAAGGTGAGTTAAGAAGGAATACGCCACCTTCTTTAATACCTTCAAGGATGTCATAACGAGTTACATATGAAGAGTTATGGCAAGCGATGAAGTCGGAAACTGTAAGAAGATAAGGAGCTTTAATTGCAGTATCACCGAAACGAAGGTGAGATACTGTAATACCACCTGACTTCTTAGAGTCATATGAGAAGTAACCCTGAGCAAACTTGTCAGTATGGTTACCAATAATCTTAATGGAGTTCTTGTTAGCACCAACAGTACCGTCAGAGCCAAGACCAAAGAACTTACAACGGCTTACACCTGCAGGAGATGCATCAATTTCCTCATTGATAGGAAGAGAAAGACCAGTTACATCATCATTTATACCTACAGTAAAGTGGTTCTTGGGATTTACAAGACCAAGGTTGTCATATACAGCTTTTACCATAGAAGGTGTAAATTCCTTAGAAGCAAGACCATATCTACCACCGATTACAGTAATATCAAGGTTAGCTTCTTTAATAGCTGTGCAAACATCAGCAAGTAAAGGTTCTCCAAGAGCACCAGGTTCTTTTGTTCTGTCAAGAACTGCAATAGACTTTGCAGTTTTAGGAATAGCGTTGATAAAGTGGTTCATTGAGAAAGGTCTGTAAAGTCTAACCTTAATTACACCAACTTTTTCACCTTTAGTTAAAAGGTAATCAACTGTTTCTTCAACAGTGTCACAACCAGAGCCCATAAGTACGATAACTTTTTCAGCGTCAGCAGCACCATGGTAATCAAACAGATTATACTTTCTTCCTGTTACTTCATAAACCTTCTGCATATATTCTTCAACTATTGCAGGAACAGCATCGTAATATTTATTACAAGCTTCTCTGTTCTGGAAGTAAATATCAGGGTTCTGTGCAGTACCTCTGAGTTCGGGATGTTCAGGATTCATACTCTTTGCTCTGAAATCCTTAATAGCATCCCAATCAACAAGCTTTGCCATATCATCATAATCAATAGCATCAATCTTCTGGATTTCATGAGAAGTTCTGAAACCGTCAAAGAAATGAAGGAAAGGAACCTTTGCCTTTAATGTTGCAAGGTGAGCAACAGTACCAAGATCCATAACTTCCTGAACAGATGCAGATGCAAGCATTGCAAAACCTGTCTGACGGCAAGCCATAACGTCGGAATGGTCACCAAAAATTGAAAGAGCGTGTGCAGCAATACAACGAGCACTTACATGGAAAACTGAAGGAATAAGTTCACCTGCAATTTTGTACATATTAGGAATCATAAGAAGTAATCCCTGAGACGCTGTGAATGTTGTTGTTAAAGCACCAGCAGCTAATGAGCCATGAACGGCACCTGCAGCACCTGCTTCAGACTGCATTTCTGCAATTTTCATAACCTGACCGAAAATGTTCTTGCGGTCATGTGCAGCCCATTCATCACAAACTTCTGCCATTGTGGAAGAAGGAGTGATAGGGTAGATGGCAGCAGTATCGCTGAACGCATACGCAACGTGAGCGGCAGCGG